>CABRSG010000177.1 GCA_902473545.1 uncultured Lachnospiraceae bacterium
CGCGCCGGCTCCTGCCTCCCTGGCTGTGGGAACCCGCCTGCTTTAAATTCCCCACTTCTGACTGATCATTTGCAGCTGTACCATGTGCGGGTAAATTTTCCCGGTATTCATCAGTTTTTCCGGTGTGCCCTGCTCGGCGACGGTTCCGTCTTTCAGCACTACCACCTTATCTGCGCCGCTCACTGTGCGCATGCGGTGAGCGATGACAAGTACCGTTTTATTTTTAATCAGCCGCGACAGGGCGGTCTGTATCAATGTTTCATTTTCCACATCAAGGCTTGCCGTGGCCTCGTCCAGCAAAATGATGGGCGCGTCTTTAAGAAACGCGCGGGCGATTGAAATCCGCTGCCGTTCGCCGCCGGACAGCTCACAGCCGTTTTCACCGATCATGCTGTCATAGCCGTCCGGGAGCTTTAAAGCGAACTCTTCGCAGTTTGCCATTCTCGCCGCCGCAATCACCTCTTCGTCCGTCGCGTCCTTTCTGCCGATTCTGATATTTTCCATGATTGTATTGTTAAACAGCGTCACATCCTGGAATACGATAGAGTACAGGGACAGCAGTGTTTCCGGCTCTATCCGGGATATATCCATGCCGCCCACAGTAATTTTTCCTCTGTCTATATCCCAGAATCGCGCAGCGAGGCGCGAAACCGTAGTTTTTCCGCCCCCGGACGGTCCGACTAACGCAGTCACTTCGCCCTGCCTGGCTGTAAAGGTCACGTCCCTAAGCACCGTCTCGCCGCTGTTATATGCAAATCCCACATGATCGAAAACAATGTCATAGCCCTGGTTCGTCAGTTTACTGCCGCCGTCCTGTACCGGCTGGTCGAGAATCTCATTCATCCGGTTGATATTAGTTTTTGTGGAGATAACTGCCGCAAGATTCTGCAGTGCGCCCTCCAGCGGGGCATACAGTCTGGAAGCCACTAATAGAAACATAAAAAACATCGGGATATCAATCTCTCCGGAAATCAGCAGCGCAGCCCCCACAAGCGCAACCGTTGCAATTCCAAATTTCAGTATCAGAGTTGAGGAAACCACAAACAGAGCAGTTCCAAGTTCTGTTATAATGTGTCTTTTTTCCACGTCGTCAATCTTCCTGTAAAGACCGCCCAGGTAGTCTGCTTCCGCGTTATTTGCCTTTAAATCCTGTAAACTTTCGATGCACTCCTGTACGCCATCTTCAAGCGCCACATTTGCCGCCACGGATTTACTGTTGAAATACTCCTGTATGCGCGAAGAAAAGAACGTGATTGTAAACGCAACCGGCAGAACCCAGACTGCGGCGAGAGCCATCCGCCAGTCAAACGCGAAAAGGCAGATAGCGATAAACGTCGTAGAAATGAGGGATCCCGCCAGGGCAGGCACATAATGGGAAAATGCCGTTTCCAATGTCGCGCAGTCCCCCATAATGGAATTTGTCAGATCCGCAAGGTCTTTTTTCCCGAAGAAAGACAGCGGGATTTTCCGCAGCTGCTCGGCCAGGGTAATGCGCCTTACGCCGCTCTCTACATACGTTGCCAGATAGGTGGCATTATATTGAAACCAGGTGGCGGCAAAGATAAGCACAAGATAAAGCGCCGCGCCGGCAGCATAGAAGATCATCCGGTTTCCGTCTGTCTTCCCGTTCATGATATCAATGACAAAATAGTAGAGCAGCCCGACGGGGAGCATAAAAGAGATATCCTGCACAACGCAGGCGATACAGCCTTTTATCAGATCGGCCGCCCCCTGCCTTGATAAAGCAAAGCGTCTCTGCAGCATCTTAATCATAGTTCTGCCTCCTTTTCAATCTTCCACTCCGCAGCTTCCGAATAATTTTTCCACATATGCGTAAATATACCGTTTTTTCTTATCAATTCATCGTGCGTTCCGCTTTCTGCAATTTCTCCATTCTGCATGACATAAATACAGTCTGCGCCTGTAATCGATGAAAGTCTGTGCGCAATCATCAGCACGGTTTTCCCCTTTGAAAGAGCGGACAACGCCTGCTGTACCCGCACTTCATTGTCCGGGTCAGCAAACGCGGTGGCCTCATCGAGAATTAAAATGGGCGCATTTTTCAGGATTGCGCGGGCTATGGCAATTCTCTGCTGTTCACCGCCGGACAGATAGACTCCCTTCGTGCCTACAACGGTATCGATGCCTTCTGGCAGCTTTTCGATAATATCCATGCACTGCGCAGCCTTCAGGGCATTGACAACCTCTTCGCGGGCTGCGCCGGGCCTGGCCATGCGCACATTTTCCAATACAGACGCTTTAATAAGCCGGCTGTTCTGAAATACAAACGATACCTGGTTCATCAGCGTTTCCTTAGGTATGTCGCGTATGTCAGTATTTCCTATCAGAACACGCCCTTTCTGCGGGTCAGAAAATCTTGTGACGATATTTGCAAGCGTTGTCTTTCCGCCCCCGGAAGCGCCCACCAATGCCGCCGACTGTCCCGATTTAATTGACAATGACACATCATTTAACGCATTTTTCTCCCCGTCGTAGCTATAGCTGACGTGTTCCAGTACGATGGAGTGATCCGATGGCACATGGCTGATCCGGCTTTCGGGCAGCGGCTTTTCCTTTAACACTCCGTCAATCCGGCGGATTGCATCGCTGACAATCATGGAGTCCTCGCTCATAAACATAATTTTTGTGAGCGTCGTACCGATCACCGGCGTGATCACGATATAGAAAATAAGGTTCAGCAGCAATTCATTGGTCACGCCGTCTCTTGTAAACAGGATCCCCCCGGCAATCAGAAACGCAAACACGCCGTTGACCGCAGTTGTATAAAACATCATCGGCAGCCTCAGCGCTTTTGTATACGCGATGACCCATGTTTCATAATTATCGATTGCGGCTTTAAAACGCTTGAATGAAAAAATTGTCTGCCCGAAGGTTTTCACCACAGGTATGCCCCTCACATACTCGACCGCTTCATTGGACATATTGGAAAGAGCGTTCTGATATTCTTTCATTTTCTGTTCCATTCCGGCGCCTGTCATTTTCAGCATAATTAAAAAGCCAAGAATAACGGGGACAAGGCTTAACAGCCCCAGCCGCCAGTCGAAGAAAAGGAGCAGGAAAAGCAGCCCTATGGGTGTGGCGATCGCGCCCGCCTTATCCGGCAGTCTGTGCGCAAGATAATTTTCCGTCGCGGCACTGGAAGTATTTACGATTCTTCTCAGATTTCCGCTTCCGTATTTCTCCGTCACGCCAGCCGGCAGGGCGGCGATATGACGCATCAGTTCTTTTCTGATATTCGAGGCGACACGAAACGCGCTTAAGTGGGAGCACAGCAAAGCAGCTATATAGACAGCTGTGGACAAAACTGCGAAAAATACGGCAGACCAGCCATACCCCGTGATATTTTCCGCCTGTGAGAAATCCGGGGAAACCTCCAGAATGTCATGTATCATCCGCCATATGTACCAGAAAGGGACAAGGGCAAGCAGCGCGCTTATAACCGATAATATCCATGAAAGATACGTCAGGATTTTATGCGCGCCCGCATAGCCCATCAATCGTGATAAATTGGATTGCTTGTTCATCGAGAAACCTCCTTAAAATTTTTATGATACAGAGAACGGAATGCTGTCCTCGAATATCCCTTGGTTAGTTATTGCTAACTACAAATCAAAAATTATAGGGCTTACTGCCCCATAATTTTCATCCAGCCGGCGGTATAAAAAGCTCTCATCTCTTCCAGATAATGCTTTGCCTCCTCAAGCGGCATCTCATGTATAATCAGTTCAAAAAACGTATTAAACATCCCGGTTATCAGGATATGCTCCAGGCGCTCATCGATGGGCGGCGCGGGTCTGCCCAACTTTTTCAGCACCTCCAGATAATCATGCGTGCCCTTTGTCTCGATCTCCACCATCGTATCGATCAGATCCGAAAAGCGCGTCCCCTCTGAATGACAAAGAATCAGTTTGAATTTTTCCAGATGCTCATAAGCGTACAGCAGCATATCGTACATGCACACGCCGGAAATCGTCCCCAGCTGGTCCGGCTGCTCCTGCTGCGGCAGACCGGCAAACTCCCGCTGCGCCTTACGAAAGCAGTCTAACATCCAGTCGTACTGCTCCTGTACCAGCGCCTCAAACAGTGCCTCTTTGCTGTCAAAATATCCGTAGAATGCTCCCGTAGTTACCCCTGCCGTCTTTACGATATTCCGCAGGGACGCCGACTTAAACCCTTTATCAAGAAATTCTTCCATGGCGGCCTGATAGATCAGATCCAAGGTTGTCTGTCCGGCTGTATTCACTATTTTCCCTCCATTTATAACGCTGTTATATAGCACTGTTATATTATAATACAGACAGAAGCTTCTGTCAACACCTCTGCTGTTTTCTAGGTTGTGGGATGAATTGCGTTAGTTTTTTGCGCTAGCTAATGCGCTAGTTTGCGCTAGTTTTTGCATCAATTTTGCGTTAGTTTTATGTTGATTTTGGATTCGCTTTTATTCCGCCTGAGTCGTATGATTTTTATTTCAATTATTCCAAGTGAAGCTCCCAACTTCCCTTTCGGTTTGAACCGCAGCGGTTTAAAACGCCTTTTTTCTTTAGATTTCTGATCAAATAGCGAACGCCTCCGACAGATATTCCTATCTGATCGGCCAGCTGAAATTGTGTGATGCCGGGATTGCTCTGAATCATGGACAGGAGTTTTTGTTCATTTTTCGTTAGTTTTACGCTGGTTTTTGCGTTAGTACCATTGCCGATTGCATAGTCAAACGAGTAATTGTCATCCAGCGGGACAATGATCCGGAAAATATCTCCTTCAACCAGCTCTGGTTCCCGGCCGGAATAAAATTTTGTATATTTGTACAGATTCCGCACACCGGATCCAAGCTGGTCAGAATGTCCAATATTGCGGAAAAATGCTGCAATAATTGGATTTTTGGGATTTGGCTCCATATTTTCCGGCGTAATTACACCATCTTTTAGTGCGCGGCTTGCATTCTCTACATACATTTGATTTTTTTCAATCACAAATTTTGCAATATAAGAACTCGTCAGCTCTCTGTGAATCAGAGTATTCACAAGCATCTCACGGCAAATAATGTTGCGCAGGCTGGTTCGCTCTCCATCCTCCAGAAAGAACTTGTCTGGCAAATGTTTTTTCGCAAAAGCCATCAGCTGGTCATAGCTCTCTATCAGATTCGTTTTTATAATCTCCCTGTCATCATAACGGTCTACGTTCACCTTTCGGACCAACGCATCCGTCACATAAGCCGGTGCGACATCCTGAATCACTTCGTCTTTTCCCAAAAGCATTATCGCCGCCAGATTATACCCCTTCTCCCCGGTTGCATGATCAACACCAAAGAGGCCGGCACTCCGCA
>CABRSG010000178.1 GCA_902473545.1 uncultured Lachnospiraceae bacterium
TATATCGAAAAAATCCTTGATTTTCAAGGAAAAAAGACTTGACTAAATAGGGAGGGAAAATTTGTATGGCAGATGTAAATACAGAAACAGGAAATACGGGCTGGGCGAAAGTATGGGGCGGCTTCGAAAAGAATCATCCGAAGCTGGCGAAATGGCTCTATCAGATCTTTTACTTTTTTGTGTTCAGCATGGGCGTAACGATTATACAGTATCTTTTCTTTACGTTCCTTCCGGGGATTCTTGGAGAGGGACTGGCAGGAACGGAATTCATGTGGCCGCGGGTGCCGATGAGTCTGTTCGGCGTAGAGTTTACATGGAGCCTCCTGGGATACAATGTCCTGTATGATGCAGCGGGAGCGGTTGTGATCGGCGGAGGCCTGGGATACTTCATCAGCTATGAAGTGGGTTCTTTTGCAGCGCAGTGCATCAATTTTCCATTGCAGAGGAACATCACGTTCAAGAGTCATGGAAATCCTGTTTATCAGGCGATGTGGTACTTTATTGCATGGATCGTGATCTCCCTGATCTGCAACGGCTTCAACAATCTGTGGATGCCGATTGCAGCGGCATATGTGGCGCCGGCAGTCTATAATATCCTTGTAACATTCATCACGGGCGGCGTATCCATGATCATCTTCTTCTTTGTATTTAAGATTATTTTTCCGGAAGGGGAAGCAAAGAACTAAGCATACAGACGATCAGCATTGACAAGGAGACAGGAAATGAAAAGAGAAGCGAAGAAGAAACGGAGAAAAAAATATGTATGGGTGATCCTGTTGATCCTGGCAGTTATTCTGGTGGCTGGGTTTCTCATGATCCGCAGCTTTTTTCATCGCCCGCAAATTGCATCTGCAGCACCTTCTGACAGTGCAGTAGTGGAAACGGCAAAGGGGATGATAAGGGGAAGCGAGGAGAACGGGATATATCAGTATCTGGGTGTACCTTATGCACAGGCGGAGGAGCGGTTTGTACCGGCAGAGGAAATACAGGAATGGGAAGGCATTCTGGATGCATCGGAGGTAGGGCCGATGTCGCCTCAGAGCTCCATGCTCGGCATGTCTTTCGGCGGGCAGGAAGGAACGGATAATAACTGCCAGAACCTGAATATCTGGACGCCGGGAACGAACGACGGAGAAAAACGTGCAGTGATGGTATGGCTCCACGGCGGAGGGTTTTCTACCGGGTCTGCCAATGATGCGGGTTATAACGGAGCAGATTTAAGCAGGAGCGGTGATGTGGTGGTCGTTTCCATCAATCATCGCCTGGGAGTATCTGGTTTTTTGGATCTCTCTGCATATGGAGAGAAATACAAATATTCTGCAAATGTCGGTCTGACGGATATTGTCAGCGCGTTGCAGTGGATACAGGAGAATATCAAATCCTTTGGAGGAGATCCTGACAACGTGACACTGTTCGGGCAGTCCGGCGGCGGAGCGAAAGTTCTTGCCATGATGACTACTCCTTATGCAAAGGGACTGTTTCGGAGGGGAATCGTTCAGAGCGGCGCAACGGAGACTATGGGAGTGACATTTACCAGTCAGGAGGCAAGCGCAAGCATGACGGAACGGATTCTGGAACGGCTGGGAATTACAGCGGATAACATTGAGGATATCCAGAATGTGTCCCTGGAAGATCTGGAAAAGGCGTCTGAGGAGGCACTGCAGGAAACGGCAGAAGAGTATCAGATTCCGGCTCCGTTGACGGACGGGTATGCGATGGAATGGGGCCCGGTCGTTGATGGGGATTATATGCCGACCGATCCTGTGACGGAAGATTCTTTTGCGGAGAACGGAAAAGGAATCGATCTGCTGATTGGCAGTAATCTCAATGAATGGACGATGCTGATGGGAGGAGATCAGGGAGAACTGACGGAAGAGGAAACGGCAGCTTTTGCAGCGGCATACCCGAATGAGGACGTGGGAAAAGCGAATAAAGTGGACACTCTGATCCGGCTTCCCATGCTGAAAATCATGTCTCACAAAGCCAATCAGAATGACGGAAATGTGTATGCGTATGTATTTACCTGGGACGAATCCCGGATGGGAGCTTACCATGGGGCGGAAATTCCGTTTGTGTTCGCCCATGACCAGAATGGAGAAACTGCACAGAGACTGATGGAGCAGGTAAGTCAGGCATGGATCAGTTTCGCAAAAAACGGCGTGCCTTCTGCGGAGGGGCTGCCTGTATGGGAAGCCTATGATAATGATAAGGGTGCGACGATGATTCTGGATGCAGAATCCAGTCTTGTGTACGGACATGACCGGGAGTTGATGAAGCTGCTGGAACCGGATTACGAATATGCTTTTATAGAATGACCTGTATCGCTATTCTCAATTATCTCCGGCGGGGATTTATGTCCTGCCGGAGACTGTACCGTCATCCCGGACACCAATATACAGTTTGCCGTCGCCACAGTTAGCAAAGGCAGTGCATCGTGTCCTCACCCTTTATACCGGTCAACGCCAGCGCCTTTTCTGTCTGTACCTGCTCATTCTGCTCCATCTCGGTTTGTGTCTGTTCTGCCTGCTGAGTATCCGATACCTCGGCATTGGCAACAGAGCCTGTAAATCCTGTTTCAGATATTATTATTCGCCTACTACGCTGATACGCTTCTGAATGTTGTTTCCGTTTGCAGCTTCATCGACCATTGCGATGGCATAATCGGCATAGCTGATAACGCTTTCACCTTTGGAATTAAGCGTCAATTCCTCACCGCCGAGAATGTACTTGCCGGTGCGTTCACCGTCTGCCTGAAAATCACCGGCAGGGCTGATGTAAGTCCACTTGACATCCTTACGCTCACGAAGCTCGCCCAGAGCCTTTGCCATAGCAGCAGCCAGGGGTTTGAAAATGTCGGGAAAGTCAGGACCGTCAGCCACGCAGACGGTATGTTCCGGATTCACATACAGGCTGCCAGCACCGCCGACAACGAGCAATCGGATATCCGAGCCGGAAAGGATATCGCACAGGTGCTTCAAAGATGAGCTGTGCTGAGGAAGGGTATCCTCCGTCCACGCTCCAAATGCATCGATCACCACATCAAAACTCTTCAGGTCTGCAGCGGTCAGATCGAACAAATCCTTTTTCAGAACTTTCTGCGCTGCGGTAGTGTTGTCTGTGCGGACAACGGCGGTCACATCCAGACCCCTGTTTACGGCTTCCTTTACGATGAGCTTACCAGCTTTTCCATTTGCACAAATAACTGCGATTTTCATTTTGAATTCCTCCTGATATTTTGGATAATTGTTTATTTAGTTTAGTTGCCTCTCGGAGCGGCCGTTCTCCGTGAGCTTTGTCTATAGTATACGCAGGCAAATTTCAACTGTAAAGTAAGCACAATATTGTGCCGTAGTTACCCGGAGGGAACTACGGCCGGTGCGGCATATGCAACGGTGGCAGGAAAGGTTATTGCAGCATTTATTGCTGCTTTCGTTTGCCTGCCTTGACAATTATTGGGCACAATAATATAATCTGTCTGTAGGGATACATTGTAAAGTAGGCGCAATAAAGTACTGTAGTTACTATTAGGAAACTATTGGCTGATTTTATATATTTGGAGGTAGGTAATATGGCAGAACAAACTGCAAAAAAAGAGCTGCCGGATTGCCCGGTTGAAACTACCTTAACGCTTATTGGTGATAAATGGAAGGTATTGATCCTTCGGGATTTACTCCCAGGTACAAAGCGTTTTGGAGAACTGAAAAAGTCCATTGGCAGCGTATCGCAAAAGGTATTAACGGCGCAGCTTCGGGATATGGAAGAAAGTGGGCTTATAAACCGCAAAGTGTATGCAGAGGTTCCGCCGAGAGTGGAATATTCTTTAACAGACCTCGGGCAGAGTTTGAAACCCATTCTTGACGCTATGTGGAATTGGGGAGAAGGATATAAAGCTTCTATTAAATAACAATTTTTACGAATGGAAATATCAGCGTGGATTTTGATGATGGAAAAAACTGTTTCATAATATAATGAATTTATCGCAGAACGCAGATTGTGATGTAATTATGTAATAGTGGCTTTAGAAGGTGTAGGTATAAAAAGAGATGGCATCGGAGAGAACGAAAGAATTATATAAGGTTTTATTGAGCAAAGGTTATCCGAAGGAATTTTGTGCGGAGATTGCGTACAAATATATGAATACGGATTATACCGCTACCCGGATGTTGGGCTATCTGTACCGGGTGTCAGATCCGAAGCTGGAGGATCTGGCGGATGAAATGGTGTCGATATTAAGCGACAGGGACCGGATCATTCAGAAGAAAGAGGCGGAGCATGCGCAGGCAGTGATCAGCGAAATGTACAGGACCGGACTATAGAGGAAAAAAGAAAAACATTTGTTTGCCGGAAAATTGTAGAGCGCCTTGGTGGAAGGCTTTCTGAGGATGGAGCTGATGATGCAGAGAGAAAGGCGCTCGGAGATAATACACTTAGGGAGGGAATCTGCAATATGAAATATAATTTCTGGGGCTGGGAGCAGGCGGATGCTCCGGCGATCACAGAGCAATATAAAGGAATACATACGCCGATTGATTTGTATGACGCACTTTCAAAAATCTGGTGTGAGGATACCTGTGCGCCGCGGATGCGGAAGAACTGGACGCCGGAAAACAAAACGCTGGGGCAGTGCTCTATCACGGCGTTTCTGGCGCAGGATATTTTCGGAGGCAAGGTGTACGGCGTGCCGCGTCCGGATGGCAATTATCACTGCTACAATGTGATCGGGGACTGCCGGTTTGATCTCACGAGCGAACAATTCGGCGATGAGGTGCTGTCGTATGAGGATAATGCGGAACAATTTCGCGAGATCCATTTTGCAAAAGAAGAGAAGCGGCTGAGATATGAATATCTAAAGAGAAAACTGGGTGAAATAAAAGCAGTAGAATAAAACGATTTGATTATTATAGCAAAAATGCTGCGGCGCTTATTGCAGGAACCGGGGCTGCCTGGAGCTGTACCAGCCCCAATTTTTAGAGCTAAAATAGAGCCAGTCAGAGCCGCCTTTTCTCCATGTCTGCCCTATCTACATGGCGGTAGCGCCATGTAATTATTACACCATCAAAGGAAAACTATCTGCGATGCAGATAACCACTAATTATTCCCGTTACGCAGTAAAAGCCAGATATAAACCATATATGTAGTTCAGGGTGGAAGGTACTAGAATTTGTACACCGATTCTAGTACCTTTCCACTTTTTTTCTCCGGCGATTTTTATTTATACTAGGAGTACATGGAATACATAAAAATCAGGAGAAAGGGAAAAGAGATGAAGAGAAAAGAGTTGTTAAGAAAGGCTTCGGCGGCAGGTCTGGCAGCGATCGTGGCAGTGAGTGCAG
>CABRSG010000179.1 GCA_902473545.1 uncultured Lachnospiraceae bacterium
TGATAATCCAGGTCTGCTCTTTATAGTAAGTCCGCGCGGAAATTTTCTGAAGAAACAAAAGACGTATCGGCGTATCCGGCACAACATAGCTGCAGACCAGATTTTTATTCTTCATATAGCTAAATTCCCCATTCCCCTGCCCTTCCGGGAACTCCGTATCCAGCACGTCGCGCTGCCCGCACAGAAATTCTCCATCTGTACTTATCATTGCCAGCTCCTGATTGGAAAGATGCAAATCCTGCAGGATATTTTCCAGAAATGCCGTCGTGTAATTAACGGCGATAATCCCCATCTCCTTCTGGGTTTCCGGGTCGTATATCATGCGCAGAAATGTTATCACCGGCTCCCCGGACTGCAGACCAAACAGACCATTCCCGTTAATCTGTATCAGATAGCCGCCCGCTTTTTCCGCAATCGCTTCCCTCCAGGCATCGTCCTGCAACACCTCCGGATTCACCATGGTATCCTTATCTACAATGTTAATATAGCTGCCGTCCTTCTTAAAAACAAAGACAGACTTTACTCTGGAAAACTGATTGGTTATGCTGTAAATCTTGCTGATAGCCGTATAAGACACGTCATACTTTGTCTCACCATCTTCTCGCAGATAATCCATAATTTCATCGGAGAACATAATCATCTTACTCATGGTGCTGACCTGTTCAAAGCTATTATTAATATTGCTTCCAATCGACGCAAGCATATTTTCTCCGGACTGGATGGCATATTCATTCATACTCCGCTGCGCGGAATAAAACATATCAAACCCCAGTACCAGTGTGTAAATAATAATAATTCCGGTAAACAGCCTGTTTATCTGACTGTTCAGTTTTACTGCTCCGGTCTGCTTTTCCCATCCTCTGCGCCATTTTTTCTTCATGCTATCCCTTAATCGCTCCTGCCACGAGACTGTCCTGTACCTTTTTGCTCATAAATAAATATACTATAACTGTGGGAATTGTTGCAATAACCAAAGCAGCTCCGATTGGTCCCCAGTTGGTGCTGTAGGTTCCCACCAGGCTCTGCATTCCGACCGTAAGCGTCCGGTGAGCGGAATCGCTGACAAAAACTGTCGCAAACATCAACTCATTCCATGCCTGCAGGAAGGTAAAAATGGCAATCGTTGAAACCGCTGGCTTCATCAGCGGTACAATAATACGAAAGAAAATTCCAAAAGTCCCGCATCCGTCCATACACGCCGATTCCTCCAGCTCTTCCGGAATATTCAGCATAAAGCTGTTGCATATCATAATCGCCATAGCTAGCGCAAACGCCGTATATGGAATAAACAGCGACGAAAATGTATTCAGCATATGCATGGAGCGGAGAATCAGAAATACCGGCAAAAGCGCCGCATGGATCGGCAGCGCCAGTCCCAGCATAAAAATATTATTCAGCAGCGTACGACCCTTCCACAGAAGTCTGGAAACCGCATAGGACGCCATCAGCGCAATCACAAGCGTGAGGAAGATCGTTACACCCGTTACCAGTATACTGTTAAAAAAGTATCTCCCCATCTGCCCTTTGGTAAGCGCTTCCACATAGTTTGTAAGATTCCAGGATTCCGGCAGACTGAGCACGCTTTTGTTAAATATTTCGCTGTTGTCTTTAAATGAAAACAGAATCATCCAGTAAAGAGGAAAGATGCTGATAACCGTCCAGAGTAATAAAATCAGATAGAACAAAGATTTTCCGATAAAACCTGTATGCTTTTTCATGCCGTCTGCTCCTCCCCTTCCACTTTAAATATCTTCTTAATCAGGATTGCCGTGACGAAACAGATTACGATAATAAATATAGCAATCGCACTTCCCAGGCCGTATTTGTTTTTCATAAAAATATTCGTAAACATTAATGTGCTGGGTACCTCGCTGGCGTGAGCCGGTCCGCCGTTTGTCAGAACGTAAATCATGTCAAAAGACTTAAACGCACCTGTCACACCGAAAATCAGGCAGACACGCAGAACCGGTTTTAAAAGTGGTATCAAAATATGGAAACAGGTCTGCGTATAGGTTGCCCCGTCAATGTAGGCGGCCTCCTTCAGCTCCGGATTGATGGACTTGATTCCCGCATACATCAAAAGCATATGGTATCCCACATACTGCCAGATAATCGGGACAAACACCGCCCACATTACGGTGTCCTTTTCTCCCAGCCAGGTGTGGCACCAGGATTCCAGCCCCAGCGTGCGCAGTATCGAATTCAGCACGCCATAATCCGGATTATATATTTTTATCCAGAGCTGACCGATTACGACGGTGGAAAGCAGCACCGGAATAAAAAATACCGTAACGAAAAAGCGTTCACCCTTAATTCCCTTTGCCAGTCCCAGTGCCAGAAACAGCGCGAAGGGAAGCTGGATAAATACCGCACCTGCCGCCAGCATAAGCATATGCACAATCGATTTGGAAAATCCGGATGTTTTGCTTGTAAATAATTCCTTATAGTTCTCCAGCCCCACAAAAATTCCGTCTGTAATTCCGTCCCAGTCCAGCAGACTGTAGTATCCCGAACAGAAAATCGGAATAACGATAATCCCTGCAAACAAAATCACCGCCGGCAGAAGAAATACGAAAATTGCCAGCTTGTTTTTTCTTACTTTATCCACTCAGACTCCCTCCTTCTCTAAAAGCATCCCGCTTTATGTGACAAAAAGCCAGGGCGCCCGAAATCCGGTCCCTGGCTTTTCCTGTTTTCTGCGCTTATTGATTCAGCTGGGCATCCATTGCCTCCACAAAATCCTCCGCCGTCAGGTCTCCTACAAAGAACTGCTGGAGCAGCGCCTGATATTCCGTATAATCCTCCGCCTCCATAAGACTGCCAGACCATACGGTCAGTGAAGTGGATTCGTTAATGCAGTCGCTCATCGTCTTTGAAATCTCACTCTGGTTTTCTACCTCATAATCCACCTGCCATGCCGCGATACCTGCCCCGGACATATAGCCGTATTTTGAAACAAGCTTTGCTATTTCAAATGCCGCAGTTGCCGCTTCCTCCGGATATTCCGTTTCCGGATTTACCATCAGCATATCTGCGGAACCGCCCATCGAGTCGGTCAGCTCTGCGTTTTCGCTGCACACCGGGAACAGCATAAATCCAAAATCATCCGGGTTGTCCGCCTGAAGAAGCGACCCTTCCAGGAATGCACCCGTTACAAACATTGGAACCGTACCGGAGGTAAAGGTTGCGACCGCTTCATCATTGGAAATTCCCGCTGCACTCTCGCTGAACGCGCCCATCGTAAATAACTGCTCCAGCTTCTGCGCTGCATCCAGAAATTCCTCATCCAGATAGCTCTGACCGCTTCTTGTAAAGGCATTGTTGATTTTCTCATCACCCACGCATTTCAGTGTAAGCGCATCGTTAAACATTGCCATTACCCATGCTTCCTTTACGCTTACGCCAAAGGGAGTAATACCGTTGTCCAGGAAGGTCTGGCAAACATTTATCAGCTCGTCCCATGTCTTTGGCTCTTCCAGATTGTATTCTTCAAACATCGGCTTATTATAGAATATTCCGGAAATAGATACCACATAAGGAACCCCATACAGCTTATCATCGTATGTAGCATATTTTAAGGTACTTTCCGGAAGCTGGTCCTTATATGTCTCATAATAGGAATCCAGCTCCATCGCCTTTCCCGCTTCCACGAAAGCAGATGAAAAGCCTCCGCCCCATGTAAAATAGATATCCGGCAGCTCGTTCGCCGCGACAGAAGCTTTTATCTTTGTTTTATACGATTCATTTTCAAAAGCTTCCATCTCGATATGGATGTCCGGATGCTCCGCCTCATATTCCTCGATTGCTTTTCCAAACGCCTCATGGTTGGCGTCTCCCTCCGTCGCAATCGTCCACATGGTAAGTGTTTTCTGCTCTCCGTCGCTTGCCGACGCAGGCATAACACTTGCGGCGCCCAGTGCAAGGGTTAATAATAATAATGCTTTTTTCTTCATGTAAAGTTACCTCCCATCTTTTTTCCGGCCTGTCCGGTTCTGTATTTCATGCTTTTATCATAAAAAATTTTCTTAAAAATGATAAGGCATTATTTTTACCGAATTCGGTAATATTTTTACCTGTTTGTACATCCGCGCCTTACATTCTTTTTGCAAAAACAAAAACCATTTTTTACAGAAATGCTCTGGTGTTTTCCAGTACAGGTATGCTATCATAAATACAGCGGTCCGGCATCCGGCGCAGACAAAAGCAGAATGCAGACCTGCGCGCACATTACCGGACCGTTACAAAAAAATGTGAGGAAAGAAAATCATGAACAAAAACAAGCTTACGAAGTTAGAAAAGTACTGGATTCTCTACGACATCGGCAATTCCGCCTTTGTCATGCTGGTGGCGACGATCCTGCCGATTTACTTTAATTCGCTGGCAGGAAACGCGGGCATTTCCGAGGTGGATTATCTCGCCTACTGGGGTTACGCCGCATCCGTTGCAACGGTTCTGGTGGCGCTGCTCGGTCCGGTGCTCGGCACGATCGCAGACACCCGCAACTACAAGAAGCCGCTCTTTACCGTCTGTATGATGCTCGGCGTGATCGGCTGCGCCGCGCTCTCTCTGCCGACGTCCTGGATTCTGTTTCTGGCGGTCTTTGTCATTGCAAAGGTGGGCTTCAACGCCAGTCTGATTTTTTATGATTCCATGCTGGTGGACGTTACCACACCTGATAAAATGGACGACGTCTCCTCGCAGGGCTACGCCTGGGGCTACATCGGAAGCTGCATCCCGTTTGTGCTCTCGCTCGTCCTGGTGCTGATGAATGAGACGATCGGCATCTCCATGCAGACTGCCATGACGCTGGCGTTTTTCCTAAACGCCGCGTGGTGGCTTCTGATGACGCTCCCGCTTCTGCGCAATTACAGACAAACGCATTATTCACCGGCGCCGCAGCATCCGGTGCGCGACAGCTTCCGCCGTCTGGGAAGCACACTGACCGACATCAAAGGACAGAAGCACATTTTTATGTATCTGCTGGCGTTTTTCTTCTTCATCGACGGCGTGTATACAATTATTGACATGGCGACTGCCTACGGCAGCGCGCTGGGTCTGAATACGCAGGGCCTTCTGCTTGCGCTGCTTGTGACGCAGATCGTCGCTTTCCCGTGCGCGCTTCTTTTCGGCGCGCTGTCGAAGCGCTATCCGACTGATCTTTTAATGAAAATCTGCATCGCCGCCTACATCGGCATCGCGCTGTTCGCCGTCCAGCTCGACAAGCAGTGGGAATTCTGGCTGCTTGCCGTCCTGGTCGGCATGTTCCAGGGCGCGATCCAGGCGCTCGCCC
>CABRSG010000180.1 GCA_902473545.1 uncultured Lachnospiraceae bacterium
TACAGCTACCCGGACACGGTGATCGAGATTGAAGTGCGGGAGCGAGAAAAAGAAATCGTGATACTTTTCCGCAACCGCGGCAGGACGATCCCGAAGCAGAAACTGGAGACGATCTTTGAAAAATTCTTCCGCCTCGACAGTGCCCGCGCCACAAACACCGGCGGCGCCGGGCTGGGACTTGCCATCGCAAAAGATATTGTCGAGCTGCACGGCGGCACCATCATGGCGGAAAGCGAAAACGAGCTGACGACCTTTACTGTCACGCTGCCGCAGTCTTAACTTTTTCTTAGGAAATAAACAACTGCATATTAAAGGATAAAGGGCTTCTGTCTGGTAAGATGATTACTGACAGGAGTCTTTTTTGCAGTTTAAAGGAAAGAGGGGGATATGCCGTGTATTACGATGATAGAAAACGGCGGGGAAGGATGGAAACGAACTGGCGATACGGAACCGAGCAGCCAAGGTCTGCAGCCGGACAGCAGAAAAAAGCTTATGAAGCGCGTCGGGAGACGCAAAGGAACAGGATGAAAAAGGAAACGCAATGGAATGAAGTGCGGCAGGAAGCGCAAAGGAACAGAATGCGGCAGGAAGCGCAACGGAATAAAAAACAGCTTCAGAAAAGGAGAAGTGCGCGCACCCGTACAGTGCTGACATCTGCCGTCGGGGTACTTTTGGCGGCTTTGGTCTGTCTTGCGGCGGTACGGCTCGTGATCCCCAGAGTACAGCAGGCGGCTGACGGGGACGGGTACGGAGCCGGAAGCGTGAACCTTGCGGATTTATACAGCCCTTATGGGATTTTAATAGCTGCAGATACCGGCGAAGCAATGGCGGAGCAGAGCGGCCGCACGCAGATCTATCCTGCGTCACTCACAAAAATCATGACGGCGCTTCTGGTAATCGAGTATTCGGGCAATCTGGATGAGACAGTCTGGATACCAACGGATATCTATGAGCAGCTATATGCGGAGGGCGCATCCATGGCTGGCTTTCTGCCGGGAGAGCAGACGACGCTGCGGGAGCTTTTGTACGGTATCCTGCTTCCGTCAGGGGCGGAGTGCTGTCTGACGGCTGCCCGCTATATCGGCGGCACGGAGGAGCTGTTTGCAGAGCTGATGAATCAGAAGGCGGCGCAGCTCGGCATGGAAAACACCAATTTCACAAATTGTACCGGGCTGCAGGAGGAGGCGCATTATTCTTCCGTTGCCGATATTGCGATACTTCTGCAGTATGCCTTGTCCGATACTACTTTTAGAGAAATTTTTACCAGCAAGTATTACTACGTGCAGCCGACAGAACAGCATCCGGACGGCTTTACCTTCTGGAGCACGCTGTTTTCACAGACGGACAGCAGAGCGGACGGTGTGATCCTCGGCGGAAAAACAGGCTATACAGAAGAAGCAGGGCTTTGCCTGGCAAGTCTTTTAAGTGTTGGCGGCAGGGAGTATATTCTGGTGACGGCGGGCGCGCCGGGCTCGCATGAAACGGAACCATATCACATAGAGGATGCGTTAAATGTAGCGGGACAGCTATCGGCATAATATGAGATTTATCACATTTTGCGTTCACCGGGGTTGGCAGAGATCAGCAGCTATTGTGTGCAGAGGCGTTGGCAAGATCAGCAGCTATTATGTGCAGCGGTGTTGTCAGAGACTTGAAGCTTTTTGTATAGTGACGCTCCGATCGGGACATGATATAATAGTAAAAATCCCGCCTGTGGAATAGGATGACCTCTGAATACAACATATCCTTTCAGCAGAGCGCATCAGGAGCGCGGGAGGACAGTATGGATGACGGAGGCAATATGTGATGTGGAAACTTTCCGGAAAATCAGTATATAAAGGCATTGCGGTGGGACCTGCCGCGGTGCTGAAAAAAAGCGACCAGCAGGTGAAGCGCAGAAAAACAGAGGATGCGGAAGCGGAAATTGCACGCATCCGGGAGGCGGCAGCCGCGGCAAAGGAGCAGCTTCAGAGGCTCTATGAGAAGGCAGCGGCGGAGGTTGGAGAGGCGAACGCCATGATATTTGAAGCGCACCGGATGATACTGGAGGATGAGGACTTTCTGGAGGCAATGTATCATATGATCCGCACGGAAAAGGTGAATGCCGAGTATGCGGCAGCCGCGGCGGGGGATCATTTCGCGGAAATGTTTGCGGCGATGGATAATGATTACATGAAAGCGCGCGCCGCAGATATGCGGGACATCACCAACCGTCTCATCCGGAATCTGAGCGGACAGGGGGACGGAGCGTTTTTGTCTGAACAGCCCTCTGTTATCATTGCGGACGACCTCTCACCGAGCGAGACGGTACAGATGGACAAAAGCCGGATTCTGGCGTTCGTCACGGTACACGGCTCGGCAAATTCCCACACGGCGATCCTTGCGCGTCTGATGAACATTCCGGCTCTGGTGGGCGTACCGGTCGATCTGGAAAAAATAGAAAACGGCATGACGGTGATCGTGGACGGAATGCAGGGCGAGGTGATTTTTGAGCCGTCGCAGGCAGCGCTGCAGGAGGCCCGAAAGAGGATTACACAGGAGACGGAGCGGGCGGCGCTTCTGCAGGAGCTGAAAGGAAAAGAAAACAGGACGCGCAGCGGGAAAACGGTGAACGTCTACGCGAACATCGGCGGCGTGGGGGATGTCGGCTATGTGCTGGAAAACGACGCTGGCGGAATCGGTCTTTTTCGCAGCGAATTTCTGTACCTTGGGCGCAGCGATGCTCCGGGCGAGGAGGAACAGTTTCAGGCGTACATGCAGGTGCTGCGCATGATGGGTGAGAAAACGGTGATCATCCGCACACTAGACATCGGCGCGGATAAAAAAGCGGATTATCTGGGGCTTGGCGAGGAGGAAAATCCGGCGCTTGGCTACCGTGCGATCCGTATTTGCTTAAATCAGCCGGAAATTTTCAAAACGCAGCTTCGGGCGCTTTTCCGCGCTGCAATGTACGGAAATCTTTCCATTATGTATCCGATGATCATTTCTGTGAAGGAAATGCAGCAGATTGCTGCAATTGTGCGGCAGGTGCAGGAGGAGCTGGAGGCGGAGGGAATCCCCTACCGGAGCAGGGTATTATGATCGAGACGCCCGCCGCGGTGATGATCAGCGACGAGCTGGCAGAGCTGGCGGACTTTTTCAGCATCGGCACGAATGATCTCACACAGTATACGCTCGCGATCGACCGCCAGAACGCGCGCCTGGACGACTTCTACGACCCACATCATCCGGCAGTTATGCAGATGATCCGCATGACTGTGGAGAGCGCGCACCGTCACGGGAAATGGGCAGGTATCTGTGGAGAGCTTGGCGCAGACCTGGAGCTGACGGAAGAATTCCTGAAAATGGGCGTGGATGAGCTGTCCGTTTCCCCGGCAATGGTGCTGGAGCTGCGCAGAAGAATACGGGAGATTGAGTAAGAAGAATGGGATGAGTTTTTTACTCATCCCATCCATCCGTCAGGCGAATGGTGACGGCAATGTTCCGCACAAATTCGCCTTCTTTTAATGTGAGATCATTGTCCTCGGAGATAGAGGGCAGGATGCCGCCTTCCTCCAGCTCCAGCGTGATCCAGTCGCGCGCCGCCTCGATCGCATTGTCGAGCGCTTCATCTAAGGTTTCACCCTCTGCATGGCAGTCGTCTAAATCCGGGAAAAATCCTTCATAGGTGTTCGTTTCTGTTTTGTGGAAAACAGCAGGGTATACAAATCTCATAAGAGCCTCCTGATTATTTTGATAAAATATTGATGTCAGATGTCTCGTTCGCACGAAACAATCCGCAGGCATCATAGGTGAGCGGGGCTTTTGACCCCAACAACATCATATAGGGATATGAGTCGTTTGTCAAATTGATTTTTGTTTACGGTTTACTTTTCTATTACCTGCTGTTTACTTGTCAGGTCCCTTTTTGCTTATGAGATAATGGTGTGCCGTGCAACATAAAATGCAATCACTGCTGTCAGCAATTCCGTGATCCAGAATGCATTCCAGACGCCGGTGGGGCCGCAAATGTTACTTAAAATAAATGCGGCAGGAATAATGACAAGGACATACCGCGATAGGGAGATAATGAGTGATGCGGCTCCTTTTCCAAGTCCTTCCAGAGCTCCGCAAGCTGTCACGGAAACTGCCGATACGATAAAGCCGGCGCTGATGATTCTGAGTGCCGTCTGCCCTGTGAGAATTGTCTCCGGGTTTGTGGTAAACAGACCGATCAACTGTCCGGGAAGCAGCAGGCTTATGGCAGTTCCAAGGAGCATGATGCTCACGCACATGCCAAGCGTTACATAAAAAATTTGCTTTACGCGCTTCGATTCCCCGGCTCCGTAGTTGTAGCCGATCACCGGCCGCATCCCCTGGATGATGCCGTTCGCAGGAAGATAAAGGAAAGTCTGCAGCTTATAATAAATTCCCAGGATGACGACATATATCTGGGAATATGCGGATAAAATCGCATTGAGCGAAGTGATCAGCAGGGAAGGCAGGGCGAGGTTTAAAATCGCCGGGATCCCGATCGCGTATAGCTTTTTATCAATATGTGTATTTTTTGTCAGATATTTTCTGCTGAGCCGTATCCGCATTGGATGCCGCACATAAACAATAAGATAGACAGCTACGGATAATATCTGTCCGATTCCGGTAGCAAGCGCCGCTCCTTCTATTTCCATTGCGGGAAAAGGACCGGCTCCGAAGATCAGGATCGGATCCAGAAGAATATTGGCAAAGCAGCCAATCATCAGACTTACCATGCTTACCTTCATATTTCCGACAGCCTGGAAAATCTTTTCAAAGTACAGGCTGAGGGCGATAACGGGGGAAAAGGCAAATACAATTTTGGAATAACGCAGCCCCATTGCAATTACCTGCTCATCTGCCGTGAATTTTCTAAGAAACAAAGGCAGGACGGCGATGCATCCGAGCATCATCAGAATACCGTGCAGCATTGTCAGGATCAAACCGTGCGCCGCCGCTGTATTGGCGTTTTTTTCATCGTCGGCGCCGAGATAAAATGCGATAACAGCATTGATGCCGACGCCAAAGCCGATTGCCACTGCATTAATAAAATTCTGAAGCGGAAAAACCAGGGAAAGCGCTGTCATTGCGTTTTCATTGATTTTTGCGACAAAAAAGCTGTCGACGATATTGTATAAAGAATTAACGAGCATGGATATTACCATTGGAAGCGCCATGGATGCTATCAGCGGCAATACCGGGTTTTCTTTCATAAAGGTGTCGTTCATAATCTGTCTCCTCCTAAATTTTTATACC
>CABRSG010000181.1 GCA_902473545.1 uncultured Lachnospiraceae bacterium
TGCACCACCGGCACCTGCAGCTCGGTGCGCTCTCCCTTGCGCAGGACCGTCAGCTTCACCTCGCCGCCGACCGCCTGGTTCATCTGACTGACCACCTCTTCTTTTTCCGAGACAGGCACACCGTTGACGGCAAGAATATAATCGCCGGAATGTACGATTTCGCTGCCCGGCTCACACGTCTGCCCGTTCATATCGCAGACCTCGCCGGTTCCCACAATCAGCACGCCCTCTGTCTTCATGTAGATTCCCACCGGCATTCCGCCTGGTATTAACTGCTGCCGTTCCACTACCTCCACCTGCACATCTTTTACCGGCAAAACGCCAAGCAGACTGCACTCCACAACATAGGAATCGGAAGATGATATGTGAAGATTCTCCTGCGGGATATCAGATACCTGCCGCCCGGCAGCCTCCTTCACCGTTTCCTGCATCCATTCCGGCAGCGCATCGCCAAGCACCTTTTCCCGGCTGTTGTCCGAGGGTACCTGCAGATGATCGGGAATTTCCTGCATCAGCAAATACCACTCCAGCAACGCCATCATTATAAGAAGAGCCAAAAGCGTAAAAAGATATCTGCCCTTCCGCTTCTTTTCCAAAATTCTCACATCCTTTCGGATACCATATACTGCAAAAGGATACCGTAGCGGTATCCTCTTCTAGTATGCGAATATTCGAAAAAATGTACTCTAGTATTTTTTTGCTGACTCTGCCATTTCCTTCATCTCTCTTGCACTCTGCAGCGTCAGGTCGGTAATCCGGGCGCCGCCGAGAATGCGCGCAAGCTCTTTAATGCTCTCGTCGCGGTTTAATTCGCGGATGGTTGTCTCGGTGGACTGGTTCTGCACCGACTTTTCGATCAGGAAATGGTTGTCCGCCATCGCTGCGATCTGCGCCAGA
This sequence comes from uncultured Lachnospiraceae bacterium, assembly GCA_902473545.1. Classification (GTDB taxonomy): domain Bacteria; phylum Bacillota; class Clostridia; order Lachnospirales; family Lachnospiraceae; genus Marvinbryantia. The sequence continues at coordinate 898 of CABRSG010000181.1, forward strand.
TGCGTGATGCACAGCACCTGGTGATTTGCGGCGATGACTGCCATTTTTTCAGAAACCTTTTGCGCGGTCCTTCCGCTGATGCCGACGTCGATCTCGTCAAAAATCAGTGAGGGCATATCGTCCTTTTCCGCCAGCACCGTCTTGATCGCAAGCATGATTCTGGAAAGCTCGCCGCCGGAAGCCACATCGCCGAGCGGACGCAGCGGCGATCCGGGATTCATGGAAATTAAGAAACATACCTCGTCCATACCCTCCGCAGAGAGCGTCCCGGTCTGCGAGACCTCCGTCTCAAAATTCGTTTCCAGAAAATTCAGATCGATCAGCTCCGCCTGTATCATCTGCGAAAGCTGTTTCGCATAGCGGCTGCGGATTTCCGACATTTTTTCAGAGTTTTCCCGAAGTCTTTTTTCACTCTGCCTATATTGTTTCTCTAAATTTGCAAGATATGTATCATAATCCGCCAATTCCTGCAATCGCTGCTCTTTTTCTTCTTTATATGCCAGAATTTCCTCAATGGTGCTGCCATATTTTGCCTTTAAACGATTGATCTCATCTAATCGGCTCTCCAACTGTGCAAATTCGCCCTCGTCGAAGGTGAGATCGTCCAGATAAGAAGAAAGGCTGCGGTTAAAGTCAGAGAGCAGACTCTCAATCTCGCTTAGCTGCCCGGCAAGCTCCTCCACTTCTCTGTCATAACCGCTTACGTAAAGGAGACGGGCAAGCGCGCCTGAAACACTGTCCCCGGCATTTCCCGGTCCGTCGCAGGTGAGACGGTAAGCCTCGGCCGCGTCCTCGGCAATGCGTCTGGCATTCGCCATTTTGCGGTACTGTGCCTCGACCTCTTCATCCTCTCCCGCACGCAGTCCGGCGTTCTCAATTTCCTCCACCTCAAACTGCAGGAAATCTGCCTCTTTTTTGCGCGCCGCCTCATCGAGCACGGAGGATTCCATCTGCTTTTTCAGCGCGGCATACTGTGCGTAAAGCTCCGCGTTTTTTTCTGTATAAGCGCCAAGCTCTTCCCTTGCAAACTCGTCAAGAATGCGCAGATGATTTTTCTTATAGAGCAGTGACTGATGCTCATGCTGTCCGTGAATATCAATCAAAAGTGACGCCAGCTCCCTCACCACGGAAAGCGGGACCGTCTCGCCGTTTACCTTGCTGATGCTGCGCGTGCCGGACAGCCTGCGGCTTAAAATCACCTGTCCGTCCTCCACAGACAGCTCCAGCGCCTCGATTTTTCTGCGCAGAGCATCATCCTCCACCGAAAACACCAGCTCCACCAGCGCCGTGTCCGCGCCCTCGCGCGCAAAGCCCTTAAAGCTCTGCATTCCAAGCGCAACGTTGATCGAGCCAATCAGGATCGATTTTCCGGCACCCGTCTCGCCGGTAAGAATATTTAATCCCTTGCCAAAATCCATCTCAAGCTCGCGGATCAGCGCTATATTTTTTACATGTAAATTCAATAACATAGAAATACCCGTCTTTTCTCTCCCGGCAGGAAGAAATCTAAACCTCCAGTATTTTGCGGATTTTATCCATCACCAGCAGCGTATCGTCCGCGCTGCGGATCGCGCACATGATCGTGTCGTCCCCGGCAATGCAGCCGGCGATCTCCTGCCAGTGCATCGCATCCAGCGCCGCCGCCACCGCCATTGCCATCCCGGAAACCGTGCGCACAACAAGAATATTCTGCGCCATATCCATTGAGAGAAAACCGTCCCGCAGCACACGCAGATATTTTTCGTCAAGGGCGCTGCTGTATGTATCCATCACGGCATATTTCTGGCGGTTCCCCACAGATATTTTTGTCAGCTTCAGCTCCCGGATATCCCTGGAAACGGTCGCCTGCGTCACGCGGAATCCCGCCTCATTCAGCCTGTCCGCCAGCTCCTCCTGCGTGTCGATATCAAAACGATTGATAAGCTCCACTATTTTTGCATGTCTTTCTATCTTCATGTCTTCCTCCGAAATTAAGCCCCGCTCATTTTTCTCCGCAGAATCTCCAGAAAGCTTACCTGGTCGATTTTCACAAACTGAACCGTCCGGCACGATTTTCTGATCTCAATATAATCTCTGCACTTCATCTCCACGCTGGCGTCCCCGTCGAAGGTCGCTTCGGCGCTCTCGTCATTCCCCGCCCGCTCGCCGATCTCGATCTTCACCGTCACGTCGTCCGGCAGGATCACGCTTCTGGCCGTCAGCGTGTGCGGCGCGATCGGCGTGATCAGGATCATGGACGCCGACGGCGAAACGATCGGACCGCCCGCCGAGAGGTTGTAGCCCGTTGAACCGGTCGGCGTGGAAATAATAATGCCGTCCGCGCTGTAGGAATTTAAAAATCTGCCGTTGACAAAAATATGGTAATCCATCACGCGCAGCTTTCCGCTCCTTGAAATGACGATGTCGTTCAGCGCCACGTCTAAGAGCGCCTGCTTTCCGGAGCGAAGTACATTTCCCTCCAGCATCATGCGTTTCTCCAGCAGATATTCATCCGCCGTCAGCTTTTCAAGCGCCTGCTCCACATCCTCTTTGCCGATCTCCGCGAGATAACCAAGCGTTCCAAGGTTAATTCCAAACAGCGGGATATTCCGTTTCACCAGATCGCGCGAGGCCTGCAGCACCGTGCCGTCGCCGCCGAGCACCAGCACGCAGTCCACATCGCCCGGCACCTGCGCCGGATCGGTATATTTATAGCCGCCCTCCCCGTCTGCGTGCGCCAGATGCTGTATCACACATTCTCCGCCAAGCTGCTCTATCGTATGCTTGATCTTTCCAGCCATCATAAGATCGGGGTCTTTAATCCTGTTTGCAATGATAAAAAACTTCTTCATGCCTCTTTCCCCGTTTTATCGAGCGTATCGTGCGCTCTTTTTACCACATCGCCGATGGAGAACGGCGGCTCCCCGTCCGTCTGCGGCAGCCCTTTTTTCAGATGAAGCAGGTATTCGATATTGCCTTCCGGTCCCTTCACCGGCGAAAATTCCAGTTCCAGCGGCACAAATCCGCTTTCGCGCGCAAAAACGATCACCCTTTCGATCACTTCCGCGTGTACCTTCGGGTCGCGCACAACGCCTTTTTTCCCGACCTTTTCCCTGCCTGCCTCAAACTGCGGCTTGATCAGACAGACGATTTCTCCGTCCTCCGTCAGCAACTCTCTCGCCGGGATCAGCACCTTCGTCAGAGAGATAAACGACACATCGATGGACGCGAACGCCACCGGCTCCCCGATATCCTCCGGCGTAACGTAGCGGATATTCGTCTTTTCCATGCAGACCACGCGTGGATCCTGCCGCAGCTTCCAGTCGAGCTGCCCGTACCCTACGTCCACCGCGTACACCTTCCGGGCGCCGTTCTGCAGCATACAGTCGGTAAAACCGCCGGTGGAAGCGCCGATATCCATACAGACCTTATCCGCCGGAGTGACGGAAAATTTTTCCATCGCCTTCTCCAGCTTCAGCCCGCCCCGGCTCACATATTTCAGTGTGCTGCCCTTTAAGGTGATCTCCACAGTGTCCGCGAACATCGTTCCCGCCTTGTCCTCGCGCTCTCCGTCCACCAGCACGCAGCCTGCCATGATCAGCGCCTTCGCCTTCTCCCTGGAGGGTGCAAGCCCTTTTTGCACTACAAGCACATCCAGTCTTTCTTTCATCTTTTTTGTCCCCTGGTATTATCCAATGTATTCTGCTACAATGCGTTTCACGACCGAATCGGCGTCGATGCCCGCATCCGCCTTTAAAATCTCCACATTGCCATGTTCCACATAATCGTCCGGCAGCGAAATGTTGATGCTCCTCACCTTACTGCCGATCGCATTTAAATAATCCAGAACAGCCTCGCCAAAGCCGCCGCTCCTGACATTTTCCTCCATCGTCACCAGAAGCTTATGCTCCTCCTGAAGAGTACGTATCATTTTCTCATCAAGCGGCTTCACAAACCGAGCGTTTACAAGCGTACAGCCGTAGCCCATAACGCGCAGCTTTTCGCGCACCTCCCCCGCCGTCTTTACCATGCTTCCGACAGCCAGCAGCGCGATCCCGGATTCGTCGTAGATGACCTCGCTTTTTCCGTATTCCATCGGCGCACGGAACCGCTCCAGCCCATCGTAGGCTTCCCCGCGCGGATAACGCACGGCGATCGGTCCATCGTAAGCGACCGCAAATTTCATCATATCGGACAGCTCCCATTTATTCTTCGGCGCCATCACACACATATTCGGAATGGACGACAGATATGAGAGGTCAAAAATGCCCTGGTGCGTCTCCCCGTCGCTTCCCACCAGACCGGCGCGGTCAATCGCAAACACAACGTGCAGGTTCTGGATACAGACGTCATGCAGCACCTGGTCATAGGCGCGCTGCAAAAATGA
>CABRSG010000182.1 GCA_902473545.1 uncultured Lachnospiraceae bacterium
CCCGCCGCATTGCGGGCGATATCATATCCCAATATGTTCCATTTATAGCTGTAACCGGCAATGTTTATCGGAATCTGCGGCCACATAAACTCCGTCCCTGCCATCCCGATGCCGAACACGTACGGCAGAAACGTAAACATCAGATATTGAAAGATAGTGACGCTCAGGCTGAACACGTAAAAGTACACAAGCTGGTGGATCCATTTTGCTGCCTTCGGGTGGTTTTCGGAAAATGTCCGCCATTTTTCCTTCATACGCCCACCCCGCAAACCTTAATTTCCGCGCTGCCCCTGGCATGCGCGCTCTTTGCATACACACGGATAGTTCCTTCTTCCTCCGGTCTGATTACCGCCAGCGCCTCGCCATAGTAGGTGTCCGTCACATTTCCGAGATAATTCTTCGTGTAATACGGGCAGGCGCTGCCAATTCCAAGAAGCTTTCCACCCTCCACCTGCACAGTAATATCCTCGCGCACCATCGGCTTGAGCGTTCCCTCACGGTCCGTAAACTGCAGGCGGACGTAACACAGATCCTCTCTGCCGACGAAAGACTGCTCCGGTTTTACCGTCAGAATCGTTTCCTTTCCGGCAGTTTTCAGCTCTTTTTCGGCAATCACATTTTCCTTTGCGTCATAGGCGACCGCGCGCACACTTCCGTCCTGATAAGCCGTTTCAAATACAACGCGGCAGTCACCCTGCGGCTTTTTGGTGCCCACGCATTTTCCGTTCACAAACAGCGAAACATGATCCGCCCGCGCGTAAACCTCCACCTGCGTTTTCTTTCCCGCGCAGCCGCGCCACGACCAGCTCTCAATCGCATTCGTCATTTTCCACGCTGACGGAGAATGTTTCTGACCTGCGTACGGTACCGGCACCACACCGATGCCGATTTTTTCCAGCTCAAACGCCACTCGTGTATAGGTCATCTCCGCAAGCTCTCTGCCTGTAAGATCGATTCTGCCCGAGCCGGCTGCCACCCAGCCTTCGCCGTGCGAGAAGTCCGGTGCATAATCCTTGTATTCCCAGGTTCCGACGCCGACCTCACCCAGATAGTCCATGCCGGACCACACAAAATCGCCGATAACGCGCGGATGCTTCTTTGCCGTCTCCCAGAAGGTGTATGCATCCGAGCAGAAAGTCTCGCTTCCCACAATAATACGCTTCGGATACTTTTTCAGATCGTGCTCATAACGGCGGATTCCATAATTATAGCCCGCGACATCCATTGCCGCAAACGCGTCCCGCGTTTTTACGTCGCATGGATATAAGGTTGCTCCGAATTTCATGAAATCAGAGCCCATCAGACCGGCAAGGTTATTGAAAAATTCGCTGCCCACCGCTTTTTTCTTCGCGTTTTTCACTTCCTGCTCCGCCTTTTTGTCGCTGTAAACGCCAAAGCCCATGGAGCTTAAAAAGTTGAAAAAAATATTGACGCCGCAGGTAACCGGACGCGTGCCGTCCAGCTCATGCAGGCATTCTGTCAGATTGCCGCACAGCTCGATTCCGCGCTTCTGCGCTGTCTCAGACACCTCGTTTCCTGTCGAATACATCACCACGCTCGGATGATTGTAGTCCTTGTCCACGATTGCCTTTAAATCCTCCCTGTAATGCGCCTCCACCTCGGATGCGTAATCGTTCTTTGTCTTATGAATATACCACATATCGGTGTATTCGTCCATCATCAGCATCCCCAGCTCGTCGCAGGCGCGCAGCATAGTTTCCGAACAGGGATTGTGTGCCGAGCGCACGGCATTGTAGCCGCCCTCCTTCAAAAGCCGGATCTTGCGGTATTCCGCGAAATCGTAAGCACAGGCTCCCAGAATGCCGTTGTCATGATGAATGCAGGCGCCGCGCAGGATCACACGTTTGCCGTTGAGTGTAAATCCATTTTGGACATCACATTTTACGATGCGGATTCCGAAACGCTCCTCGCACACATCCTCTCCAAATGTCACGCGGCAGGCATAAAGCTCTGGCTGCTCCGTGCTCCAGCATTTTGCGCCCGGCAGCTCCAGGTCACATACAAAATTTCCATCCGTCGTTCCCTGTGTCTCCCGGAGAATCTGCGCATCCGCGTTTTCCCCGCCGCCGTCCGGCTGCATGTCCACAGCTTTTTCCCTGATTTCATTCTGCCGCTCGCCTGCTTCCAGGATTTCCACCTTCACGCTTCCGCTTCCGTTGGTCTGCACCCGCACGCGGATCTTCGGATTTTTATAATCCAGCGTTGTAATGCGGATCCCCTGCAGGCAGATGTGCTGCTTTGGCAGCGTATAAAGCCATACCGGACGGTAGATGCCCGTGCCCGAATACCAGCGGCTGTTTGGCTGGTCACTGTTGATCGCCGTCACCGTCAGCACATTTTCCGCCCCATAACGAAGCTTCCCTGTCACGTCCACGAAAAAGCCTGTATAGCCGTAATCATGGTAACATACCTTTTCTCCATTTAAATATACCGTCGCCTTGCGGTAAACACCCTCAAAATAAAATACCGTCTCTTTTTCGCGCCATTCCTCCGGGGCAGTAAAGCTCTTTTCATACGTATAGTCCTTCGCGTCAACCCATCCGTTATTAACGCCACCCGCACAGCCCTGGCGTCTTTCATCCAGCAGCATCGCATCGTGGGGAAGGGAAACGGCAAGAGCCGTCTCCTTCTTCCCTGTCTGATAACAAATCCAGTTTTCGTTAAATGCTTCTTTTCTCATACTTCCTTTTCGCGCCTCATAAAGCCTGCCAGAATGGGCAGAATTGCACTGACTGCCATCACGATTGCAATCGAAACAATGGTTCCTACCTGTGCAGCGTCGCCGAACATATTGATTCCCTGGAAGGCGTCTACAAAAGAGCCGATCTGGTTCGTCAGATGACGGAACAGCGCATATGCGTAGCATGCCGTCGAAAGAACCACCAGAAGATCCTCATCCTTCACAACCATAACAAGGTTCATCACGATTCCTGCCGCCAGCGCCAGAACGATTGTCGTGTCCATTGCATTGTGCGCCGGCGCCCATGTGCAGAAACGGATCAGAGAGATAACCGCCACTGCCGCCGCAATCACGATCAGATAGAATCCAGCCGCCTTTTTTTCAATTATACTACTCATTATTCCTGCACCTCCACATTAATTTTTTCTTTTTTTCCAAATCTTCTGCGCAGCAGCATCGCCAGGCAGAGAACATCCAGCACTGCGAAGGCTGCGATCAGACCGTACATCAGCGGCTGCCACCATGGTGTTACGGATACCACCTTTGAATTTGCGCTGTAGCCGTTCATAATGTTACTGTTTGCAGCGACGTACAGATAATCATGTACCGATTTGCGGAGCAGTCCCAGCAGATTGCCATCGTCGTTCGTCGTGATTGCCTGCACAAGCGCGCGGGAGCTGTCGCCTGCAAAATCCAGACAGAAGTTGTCTGTTCCGGCCGCAACTGCCGGCACGAAATGTCCCTTATAAGTGCCGACCGCGCCTGCCACCGCGTCCGTTTCCTGCTGACCGACAAAGCCCCACTCGCTCTCCAACACCTGTGTGCAAAGCGCTATACTGGAAGAGCACCATGTGAAGCCCAGACGGTTAAAGCCATGCATGACAGCCTGTCCGCCTGCCACTGCCAGCGCGCCCTCCACGCCGCGCAGCGCTCCTTCGCGAAATGCCTGCTCGTTGAAGAATACTGCGATACCCTCGCGGTTGTTTTCCTGATCGTTGCCGATGCAGTGCTTTGCGCCCGCATGAACGCCTTTTGCTTCCATCGCCTCTACCTCCGGGATTTCACAGAGATAATTCATCACAGAGTCCTCGGAATAGTATTCAAAGTTTCTTCCGCCAAACGGCGTGCGGTGCAGGTTGACGCCCGGCATCCAGTCCTCCATCATGCCAAGATACAGGCACTCCTCCGCCATCAGCTCACCGCGGTTCCGCATCAGGTCTTTGTTGAACGTTGACGCCAGCACGATTTCTGTCGGGAAACAACAATCCTGTCTGCCGTCGCCGTAGGTTTCCGCGTTAAAGCTTCCGCCCACACCGTCCGGACCGTCGCCTACCAGAATCGCCGGTTTTCCGACGGTGGTGATTTCCGCTGTTCCAAAGTTATCCGCAATTGACACCGCCAGCTCGTCAATCGTAAACTGATTCAGATAGGTTTCCCACTGCGGATCATCATAATCCAGACCGATCATCGCCGCCAGCGGGATTCCCTGATTGTCGCCCTGCGTGAACTCGCTCACAGACGGAGCATCCTCCGGTTTTGTATAGTAATCGCCCGCCAGCGCGGTCATCATTTCCTCCGAAAGCGTGATCTGTGTCGCCGCGGTCGGATAGGTCGCCGCCCAGTCATTTCTGGATAGATAAGTCACCGTACCCTCCTGCCAGTAATTGATATCCGCATCCGCAAACTGGTTTGTCACCTCTTCGCCTGTGTAGCGGGAATTACGGTAGGTATCGGCGTCGAAGCTTTCCTCCCATGTGAAGGTTTTTTCCGCTTCGCCTGCTGCCTCTGCGCCGTCAGCGTCCACCATGCCCTCTGCGCCCTTTGCCGCCAGCACATTATTCAGAGCGTCATGCGCGTTCTCACCGATCGCGAGGTAGTAATCGCCCTCACTCATAATGTAACTCTTTGCATTGGTGTAGTCATAGCTTGCCAGCAGATATTTGTCACATTCGATAGTAAGCGTCTGGCTCTCGCCCGGCTGCAGCAGCTCCGTCTTTCCAAAATCCAGAAGCTGGATCGCCGATTTCTCCACCAGGTTTTCTTTTTCATAGTCGCCATACGGAGTCTGCGCGTAGATCTGAACAACGGATTTTCCGGCAGCGTCTCCCGTATTTTTCACGGTAACGGTGACGGTAATGGTGTCGCCTTCCATCGTCACCTCATCCAGCGTCTGTTCAAACTCCGTGTAGGAAAGGCCGTAGCCGAACGGATATGTTACCTCTGCCGCATAGTCCCATGCCTTGCCGTCGGAGGAACCAACCGCGTCGCTGGCATTGCCCTGCCCGAGAACAGTATCCTCATAACGCGTCTCATAGTATTTATATCCAACATAGATGCCCTCCGCCTGGACGGTCGACCAGGAAATACCGGAATCCTCGTCCTCCAGAGCTGCCAGCACTTCGTCCAGATTCGTCCAGTTCTGATTGTTAAAGCTGCCGTTTACAACAGACGGCGCCGAAAGCGAATTTGCCGCATAGGTATCGGTCAGATGACCGGACGGGTTTACAGTTCCGTTCAGGATACCGGCTACTGCCTCAAAGCCCCGCTGTCCCG
>CABRSG010000183.1 GCA_902473545.1 uncultured Lachnospiraceae bacterium
AGCGTGCGGCAGAGCATATTTCTGCCCAGCCAGTCCGTCCCAAACGGATAAGCCAGGCACGGCGTCAGATTTTTCCGTGAAAAATCCGTCACCATAGCGGCGTCGCGGCAGAGAATGCCCGCGATCGCCACGCCTGCCAGAAAAAGCACCGAAAAAGCCAGCAAAATCCTGGCTTTCTGTCTCTGGTTTAATTTTTTCATGCCTGTCGCCCTCCTTTCCGGATGCGCGGATCGACCGCGCCGTACAGAAGGTTGGCGACAAAGTTGCCGAAAAAGACGATTGCCGCCGTGATCAGCGTAATGCCCATCAAAAGCGGCACATCGCTGCCGGTGCCCGCCGCCACCGCAGCCTGCCCAAGCCCCGGATAGGAAAATACCTGCTCCACCAGCACCGAACCGCCGATAATTTCACTTATTGATGCAAATTGCAGCGTAAGCGCCGGAAGCAGCACATTGCGCAGCGCATGTCTGCGCACGATGCTGCCCGTCTTTTCGCCGCGCGCCCGCGCGAACAGCACATAATCGCTCTCCATGATGTCGATCATTTTTTCCCGCGTGTGCAGGGCAATATTGGATACTCCGGTAATACTTAATGTGAGCGCCGGAAGGATCGCGTGGCGTACACGATCCAGAAACGTCACTCCGGCAGCCTCCATTCCGATCGGCACGCTTAAACCGATCGGCAGGAGTTTTAGCCACACACATCAGGGTGATCAGCCCGATCCACCAGAGGATGGCCAGCAGCAGCAGCGCCAGCCAGAAAGCCGGCGTGCTGGCGATCAACAGACAATAGCCCTTCACCAGTTTGTCCACAGGTCTTCCGCGGAATACTCCGGCAAGCACACCAAGGCAAAAGCCGAGCAGCCCGGAGATCACCCACGCAAGTCCCATCAAAAACAGGGAATTTGACAGCTTTACCGCGATCACGCCCGTCACCGGCTGGCGGTAAAGCAGCGATGTGCCAAGATCTCCCCGGAGGGCATCCTTCGCCCAGTTCAGATAGCGCCTTACGGGCGGCTCATCGACGCCCCAGTAGGAGCGCAGCTTTTCCTTCTGCGCCTCGCTCATGCTGCCGAGCGCCGCCTGCCCCACATTTGCCTGCAGCGGATCGATCGGCGAAGCGGAGACCAGCGCAAACGTCGCGACACTCACCGCCGCCAGCAGCAAAAGCATTCGGATAAAGTTTTTTCCGGCAAACAATAAGTTATGTTTCATGAAAATCTATTACTCCCATTCCCACTCATCTACGTTATTAACGATCGACCAGCCATGTCCGTGCGGGTGGATTTTCTGGTCGGCTACCTGCAGCCCGTCGCGCACGAAATACAGATGATCGATATTGCACAGCCATATCCACGGGATGTCGCCGTCCTGGGTGACGCCGGTCTCGCCGTCCCACTGCGCTTTTTTCCACAGCTCATAGGATTCTTCAAGATCACTTGTCTGCAGCGCTGCGTCAATGTAGGCGTCCACCTTCTCGTTCGCATAGGGAGAAAGCTCCGCAAGACCGCTGTCCGTCGTATGATAAATGTTGTAAAGCTCCATCGGCGTATGTGCACCCCAGCCCCACACAAGCGCATCCGACTGTGCGCGCGTGTAGGCGGTATCCCAGCCCACGCCCTCGGTCGTCACGTCGATGCCGAGCGCCGCAAGCTGATTTGCGGTATCCTCTGCAAGCGCCTGCCGCACAGAATCGCCGTTGGAGAACATCAGCGTCAGCTCCGCACGCACGCCGTCCTTTTCCCGGATACCGTCCGCACCTTCCGTCCAGCCTGCCTCCTCCATCAGCTTTTTCGCCTCCGTAAGGTTGTATTCCGTCACCGCCGCGTCATTGTACCACGGCATTTTGTCACATACGCTGTACGCCGCCGTTCCATAGCCGTTTAAAACATTTGTGATCATTTCTTCCCGGTTGATCGCAAGATTGATCGCCCTGCGCACATTCACATCACATGTTAATGCATTTCCGTAAGTAACACCGTCGATTTCCTGCGGCTCGGTGCACGGAAGATTGATGCCGCGGTTGTCCACAGTCGCCACACTCAGTAAGTTGTATCCGGCAATATCCATCTCACTGTAGGCGGCCGCTGTGTGCGCCACATCGACCTGACCCGCCATTGCCGCTGCAAGAGCTGCGTCCTCTTCCATAAACAGCACTGTCACTTTTTGAATTTTGGGCGCTTCCCCGTAATAATCAGGATTGGCCTCAAAGATTACCTGCTGGCCCTGATCCCACTGCTTCATAATGTAACGTCCGGAGCCGATCGGATTCCAGCCGTAATTTTCATCGTATGCATGTTCCGGCACGATTCCGACGATCGCCATCGTGTACGGCCAGATGGAATACGGCGTGTTCATATGAAATTCCACCGTCGTGTCGTCCACCGCAACCGCTTCTTTCAGCATCGTAAAATCATTTACCGAGCTGTTATCCCGGCAGTTATTATAGGTAAACGCCACATCCTCCGCCGTCAGCGGCTCTCCGTCCGTGGATTTCACGCCGTCGCGGATCTTCACCGTCCAGGTAAGCCCGTCCTCACTGCAGGAGTACTCCGTCGCCAAGTCATTCTCAATCGAAAGGTCTGTCGTCGTGCGCACCAGCGTGCTCTGGATCAGCGGCTCATGCACATGCTCACCCGCACCCCAGCCATACGCCGGATCAAATCCCGACGCCGGTTCCGAAGTCGCCGGCATCGTCACGATCACCGAATTATCCTCCGCATTTGCGAGCGCCGTCGTTCCCATAAAAAGTGTGCCCGTCAAAATTGCCGCACATAAAAGCCCCGTTATTTTTCGTACTGTCATATTGTTACTCCCTTCCTGGTCTCATTTTGACCGTGATAATTTTCAGGTTTCGCGAAATGTCGACTTTTCACTATAATTGAAAGCCGCGAACCGTTCCTTTGATAATTTCACCCGCGTTCGCGTAGCGTCCCGGCTTTCGTTAGTGATATTATATACATAAAAAAATCCCCCCACAAGCCCGGTGGGGGGATAAAAATTTAACAATCTCTCAGGAAAGGATCTGCGCGGCAGAATGTTCGAGCTGCGCCTTCGCCCTGCGGATTTCCTCCAGCTCCGACTCGGAAATCTTATCCAGCCGGCACTTATTAAGCAGCTTTTGCAATGTGTTGCAATCATTTTTTATCTGCTTTTTATCCGCCTTGTCAAGATTCTTTTTTTCTTCTTTGAGCGCACGCTGTACCTGCGTGACAAATGTCTGCGCCTCACGCGTCAGCTCCATCGCATCCACGCGGATCTGATCCTGCCCGGCATACTCGTTCGCATCGCGGATTGCCTGCTCGATCTCCGACTCAGACATGCGGTCATTCGCCGTGATGGTGATCGACTGCTCCTTTCCGGTGTCGAGATCCTTCGCTGATACCGTCAAAATGCCGTTGGTGTCAATATCAAATGTAACCTCGATCTGCGGCACGCCCGCAGGAGCGCGCTTAATTCCCTTTAAACGGAATTTTCCGATGGTCTTATTGTCCCGCGCCATCGGCCGCTCACCCTGCAATACGTGGATTTCCACGTCGCGCTGATACGGTGCCGCTGTAGAGAACACCCGCGAAAAGCGCGTCGGCAGCGTAGAATTTCGCTCGATCAGACGGGTAGCAACGCCTCCCACCGTCTCGATAGAAAGGCTGAGCGGAATCACATCCAGAAGCAGCAGATCCTGCCCAGCGCCCGCTGTCACCAGCGCATTTCCCTGCAGCGTGCTTCCAAGGATCGCCGCGCCCTTTGCCACGCACTCGTCCGGGTTGATGTTCCTGGAAGGCTCCTTTCCGGTAAGCGCGCGCACCTTCGCCTGGATCGCCGGGATTCTGGGGGAGCCGCCGACCAGCAGCACTCTTCCAAGCTCGGAAGCAGCAATGCCTGCATCGTTCAGCGCGTTCTGCACCGGTCCCGCAGTCCGTTCAATTAAATCTCTTATTAATTCCTCAAACTTTGCTCGCGTGAGCACAGTGTCCATGTGTACCGGGCCTTCTCTGCCCATTGTAAGATACGGCAGTTCAATATGTGCACTGTCTGCCGTAGAAAGCGTTTTTTTCGCCTGCTCCGCCGCCTCGGTGACTCGCGTCATCGCCGCAACATCACGTGTAATATCTATGTGATGTTCCGCGCGGAAGCTGCGAACCAGCCAGTCGCGGATGCGCGCGTCAAAATCATCGCCGCCCAGGTGATTATCGCCCGCCGTCGCAAGCACCTCAATGACGCCCTCGCCAATCTCAATGACAGAAACATCAAACGTGCCGCCGCCCAGGTCATAAACCATCACCTTCTGCGGCTCCCCGTGGTTCAGCCCATAGGAAAGCGCCGCGCTGGTCGGCTCGTTGATAATGCGCTTGACATTTAATCCGGCAATACGCCCGGCATCCTTGGTCGCCTGCCGCTGAATGTCGTTAAAATATGCCGGAACAGTGATAACCGCCTCCGTCACCGGTTCCCCGATAAAGCTCTCCGCGTCTTTTTTCAGCTGCATAAGGATCATCGCGCTGATCGTCTGCGGCTTGTACTCCTTGCCGTCGATACGGATGCTCCAGTCCGTTCCCATGTGACGTTTCACCGAGCTGATCGTGCGCTCCGTGTTCGTCACCGCCTGTCTGCGCGCCGCGTCTCCGACGATGCGCTCGCCTGCTTTCGAAAATGCCACCACGCTCGGCGTCGTCATCGCGCCTGAGCTTGCCGGAATGATCACCGGCTCCCCGTTTTCCACAACGGATACGCAGCTGTTTGTTGTTCCCAAATCGATTCCTATTACTTTACCCAAAACTTGTCCTCCTAACAACACCGGCAGAAGGTGCAGAAAAATTGCAGCATACAAAAACTCATGCACATGCGGTTAAAGCCCTCCGCGTATTTCTGGTAATCCTGTCCGTTTTGATTATATGTGTCCCTGGTCTGCTGCATACACTGAAGCGTCTGCCGGTAAACCGTATTATCCGGCTCCCTCTGGAGCGCTTTCTGAATCTGCTCCACCGCAAATATTGTGTTGCCAAGTCCATGATTCGCAAGCGCACTCAAATAGTACCATCTCGCATTGCGGTTCGCACTGACAATGCTGTTCAGCGTTTGGTTGGCATAGCTGTATTGTTTCATATTAATAAAATCAATTGCCTGCCGGATGTCAGCACTGTCCTGCGGCTGTGCGCCCGGCCGCGGCATTTCCCGCGTCTGTCCAAAGCCAAACAGATCGTCAAAATCAAATCCGCCAAATCCACCGTAA
>CABRSG010000184.1 GCA_902473545.1 uncultured Lachnospiraceae bacterium
ATACCGCGCGCTTCTCCGTCAATGTGTTTCCGCTCCAGTAAAACTGACACGGGCGTGCATCCGGCATTCAGCGCACGTTCTACTACCTTGGGGCTTTCTGCAATAAAAAGCCCTTTTTCCGGTTCGTGGCGGTTGAGAAGCTGGTTTTCTGTGAGGCGTGCGTAGACGTCCAGCTCCGGGGCGGAAAAATCGGTGATTTCAATAATGTGCGGCATAGCGGACTCCTTTAAATCGGTAATCTTGGACATGCGGCAGCGGTTGCTGCATTAATCTGCGCATGTCCGGCAGGAATGTTTTTCTGAGAATATTATAGGTGTTTATGCAAAAGGTGTCAAAGAAATTTATAACCAAAATTTCCGATTGCAGTTCCCCGGCAGGAGTGGTACAATAACAAAAGTCTGACTTTAGAGGAAACGGAGGGGCGTTTCATGAAACGCGAGAGCTTTAGAAGAGGCTTGCGGGATGGTGTACCAATTGCACTTGGATATTTCGCGGTGTCGTTTACGTTTGGTATGATGGCGGTGTCCGGGGGTCTGAGCATCTGGCAGGCAGTGTTGATTTCTCTGACGAACCTTACATCTGCCGGGCAGTTTGCCGGTCTGGATATTATACTTGCAGCAGGCTCTTACTGGGAGATGGCGCTGACACAGCTAATTATTAATCTGCGTTATTGTCTGATGTCCTTCTCGCTTTCGCAGAAGATGCAGAGAAAGACTTCTCTGCTGCACAGATGCCTGGTGTCATTTGGAATTACGGATGAAATTTTTGGCGTCAGTGCCAGCCAGGAGGGGAAGGTCAGTCCATATTACAATTACGGAGCAATGTGCGTGGCGATTCCGGGGTGGACGCTTGGTACGCTGGCTGGAGCAATTTCCGGAAATCTGCTGCCGGAATTTATGATGAGCGCACTGAGCGTAGCGATTTATGGAATGTTCCTTGCGATTATTATTCCGCCTGCAAAGATTAATCGTGCAGTGGCTGGGGTGGTGCTTGGGGCGATGGCAGTCAGCAGTCTGTTCGCGGTAGCACCCGTATTAAAAAATGTTTCATCCGGTTTTGTGATTATTATTACAACGCTGCTTGTGGCGGGCATTGCCGCATATGTCTGCCCGGTGAAAGAGGAAAAGGAGAAGAGCATTCATGAGTCATAATGTTTATGTGTATATTCTGGTGATGGCAGGTGTGACGTACCTCATCCGTATGCTGCCGATGGCGCTTGTAAAAAAAGAAATTACCAGTCCTTACATAAAGTCTTTTTTGTATTATGTCCCATATGCGTGTCTGGCGGCGATGACTTTTCCGGCAATCCTTTCGGCAACGAGCAGCACTGTTTCGGCAGCGATTGGATTTGTTGTGGCATTGATTGCAGCCTACAGGGAGAAAAGTCTGCTCACGGTAGCGCTTCTGGCGTGCGGCGCTGTATTTATTGCGGAGAGGATTCTTCCGCTTTTTGTGTGAATATGTAAGCCTGCCAGGCATTCAGTACGTTCTTGTAAAAGATCTGGAGCCTGCTTCCAATGAAAAGATTCATCTGATGACGGATACGGAAGCAACTGTGGTTGCGGTAACAGAGATTCACAATAAGGCGGCAGAGGCGGATGCAGAGGAAGCAGCGGCTGAGGAATAAAGAAATTTCATATACAGACCGGGATGTACCGCGGAATATGGAAGAGCAGGGTTGCAGAGACCTTGCTCTTCTTGTCATTATGGGAAGTACTGTTCACGCCAGCCTTAAACACCTGATGCGGCGCGAAGGCAGTCCTGTGAACGGAGCAAACAGTAACAATGAGAAAAGAGAATGCGGATCTGCCCGGAACAGGTGATTGACCAATGTATTATTTAAAGCTATAATAAGTGCAGAAGAGAAACCATAAATATCTAAACAGGAGAGATCGGACATATGATAAAAGTAAAAGAGTACAGAGGGCATATCCGCAACTGGGAAGCGCTTTGCAGAGAGCTTGGCGTTGATACTGCGCTTTCCAGAGAAGCGCGCGAAGCGGAGATACTGGTAAAAGCATATGAGACATGGGGATGCCGGATGGCGGATCATATGCATGGCATGTTTGCCTTTGCGCTGTGGGATGAGGAAGCGCAGAAGCTTTTCTGCCTGCGTGACCAGTTTGGGACAAAGCCGTTCTATTATTATGAGACGTCGGATGGGAGACTGCTTTATGGAACGACCATCCGCAGAATCATGGAGCAGCCGGGCTTTGTAAAGGAATTAAATGAGGAGATGCTGCAGCTCTACCTCAGCCTCACCTATGTGGCAGGCGAGGATACATTCTTTAAAGGCGTGAAAAAGCTGATGCCAGGGCGCTATCTGATCTGGCAGGATGGAAAGCTGACGATTGAGCGTTATTGGACGCCGCAGTTCTGTCCGGACGAGAGCAGATCTCTGGAGGATTGGGCTGAGGAAATCCATGAGACGATCCGCGAGATTATGCCGGAGGTGAAGTCGGCGGAGGAAACAGCGGAATCATTTTTGTCCGGCGGCGTGGATTCCTCCTATGTGCTTGCAATGTCGGATGCGCAGATGACGGATTCCTGCGGTTATGATGAGGCACGCTTTGATGAATCCGGGCTGGCGCTTGAGACAGCGAAAATTCTTGGAAGGGCGAACAGCCGCTGCCGGATCACACCGGAGGAATATTTTGCGATCGTACCGTATGTGATGTATCACATGGAGCAGCCGCTTGGCGATGCGTCTGCGATCGCGTTTGCGATCGCCTGCCGCGCGACAGCAGAGCACACAAAGCTTTGCTATTCCGGCGAGGGTGCTGATGAGTTTTTCGGCGGCTACAATATGTACCGTAATGCGGAGCGTTATGGAGATAATCTGAAAACCTTCTATGTTGGCAATACCAACATTATGAAGGAGGATGAAAAGAAAAAGATACTTAAGAATTATGATGAAAATGTACTGCCGATCAATCTGGTAAAAGAGATTTATGAGGAGACGGAAGGGTTAGATCCGCTCACCAGGATGTCTGATGTAGATATCCAGATCTGGCTGGAGGGCGACATTTATCTGAATGTGGATAAGATGAGCACGGCGGCTGGTCTGGAAATCCGTATGCCGCTCACTGACCGCAGGATTTTTGATATTGCATCAAGAATGCCGTCCAGATATAAGGTAAATGAGGAGCAGAATAAAGTAGCGTTCCGCACTGCGGCGGCAAAGGTGCTGCCGGAGGAAATTGCTTTCCGCAAAAAGCTTGGTTTTATTGTGCCGATCCGTATCTGGATGGCGGACGATCGCTATAACCAGGATGTGCGCGCAAAATTTAAGAGCGATATGGCGGCGGAGTTTTTTAATCTGGATGAAATTAACGTGATACTTGAGGACTATATCGGAGGAAATTCGGATAACTGGCGAAAAGTGTGGACGATTTACACCTTCCTGGTGTGGTATGAGGAATATTTTGTGAAGCGTTGATCCCGCAGACTTTCAGCGCCAGACTGATAGAAGCGGGGAACAGTATGTTAAAAAAGCGCTGCAATGACAGTAAGAAACCATTTTGATAAAAAGGAGAAATTTTCGATGTATCTTGCAGAAAACGGGCGTTACGATAAAATGAAGTATAACCGCTGCGGGGAAAGCGGGCTGCGTCTCCCGGCAGTTTCGCTCGGACTGTGGCACAATTTCGGAGAGACGGCGGCGCTCGAAAATATGAAGGAGCTGCTGTTTAACGCCTTCGACAATGGAATCACACACTTTGACCTGGCGAATAATTACGGACCGCCAGCGGGCAGCGCGGAGACAAATTTCGGACGCATACTCCGGGAAAATTTTCAGAGCTACCGGGATGAAATGATCATCAGCTCCAAGGCGGGATATACTATGTGGGACGGACCTTACGGGGACGGCGGCAGCCGAAAATATCTGATCGCCAGCATCGACCAGAGCCTCAGGCGCATGGGGCTGGAGTACGTTGATATTTTCTATCATCACCGTATGGATAAGGAAACGCCGCTGGAGGAGACGATGGAGGCGCTTTCTCAGATCGTGCAAAGCGGAAAGGCGCTGTACGCAGGGCTTTCCAACTACGATGGCGAGACGATGGAGCGGGCGGCTGCGATTTTAAAAGAGCTGCATTGTCCGTTTATCATCAATCAGAACCGCTACTCCATTTTCGACCGCACGATCGAGCAGAATGGACTGAAGGAGACAGCGGCGAAGCTTCATAAGGGAATCATTGCGTTCAGTCCGCTCGCGCAGGGATTGCTCACTGACCGTTATTTGAACGGCATCCCGGCGGACAGCCGTATCCGCTCGGACGGACGCTTCCTGAAGCAGTCTGCGCTCAGCGAGGAGTGTCTGGAACAGATACGGGCGCTGAATGAACTGGCGAAAAAGCGCGGGCAGAGCCTCGCGGAGATGGCGCTAGCCTGGATTTTCCGCGACCAGGTAGTGACGAGCGTGATCGTCGGCGCTTCAAAGAAGGAGCAGA
This sequence comes from uncultured Lachnospiraceae bacterium, assembly GCA_902473545.1. Classification (GTDB taxonomy): domain Bacteria; phylum Bacillota; class Clostridia; order Lachnospirales; family Lachnospiraceae; genus Marvinbryantia. The sequence continues at coordinate 4,455 of CABRSG010000184.1, forward strand.
TCCTTGATAACATCGGAGCGCTGCGGAATATGTCCTTTACAGAGGAAGAAATAAAGGCAATTGATGCGATAGTGAAAAAAGCCTGAAAGCAGGAAAAACACATTACTGCGTCGTGAAACAGGTCTGCCATGCCGCGAACAAACTTGTCTCTGAAATAAGGAAATGCTACAATAAAAACAGGTAAAACCGTTTTCTGCAGTGTGAATTATTTCTGAGAGGAGGAATTTTATGGCAATTCATGTTTTAGACGAGGCGAATCACTGTTTAAATTGCAAAAATCCGCAGTGTCAAAAGGGATGTCCGATCAGTACGCCGATCCCGAAGGTCATCCGGCTGCTGCTGGACGGCAAGCTGGACGAGGCTGGCTGGATGCTGTTTGAGAACAATCCGCTGACGACGGTGTGCAGCCTTGTCTGCAACCACGAAAATCAGTGCGAAGGGCACTGCGTGCTGGGAAAAAAGGGTGCTCCGGTGCATTTCTCCGTTATTGAAAACTACATCTCCACCACCTACAGCTCCAAGATGGTGAAGGGTCCGGCGCCGTCCAACGGGATGCGCGCGGCGATCATCGGTTCCGGTCCCGCCGGTCTGACGATCGCGGTCATTTTGGCGCGCAAGGGTTACCAGGTGACGATCTTTGAGGGCAAGGAAAAAATCGGCGGCATTCTCCGCTACGGCATCCCGGAATTTCGTCTGCCGAAGAGCGTGCTCGACGATTTTGAGTACCGGCATCTGATTTTAAAAGACATCAAGGTGCGCC
>CABRSG010000185.1 GCA_902473545.1 uncultured Lachnospiraceae bacterium
GTTCCTTCAAATGCTGCGCGGAAGCCTTCCTCACGGTTTACGCAGGAATCCGTCGCTGCATTTACATTGATGATACCGATCTTGCCGGAGGTGATGCCCTTCTCTTCAAGCGCTTTGAGCATTTCTTCGCCTGCTGTGGTGCCGGCCGCCTTGTTGTCTGTGGAGAAGGTAGCCTCTGCGTCCACATTTGCAGGGGAGTCTACGTAAACGATCTTCACACCTGCCGCTACTGCTTCCTGGAGTGCGGAAGAAATCGCATCCGGACCGTTTGCAGCCACGAGGATCGCCTGATAGCCGCCTGCAACCGCGTTATTTACGCACTCGATCTGCTGAGAGTCGTCCTTGGTGTTCGGAGACATGAAATCAACCGTTACGCCAAGCTCCTCCGCTGCCTTCTGTGCGCCCTCATTCAGGGTGATCCAGTGCTGGTCGATGGAATCCATCGTGATAAGGGCAACCTTTTCCCCCTCTGCGGATGCGCCCATTCCAAACGCCGCCGTTACAGCCAGCATAGATACGGTAAGTGCTGCCAACATTCTTCTCTTCATTTTAAAATCCTCCTTAAATTAAATAGTTTTTATTTCCTATCCGCAGTGTCCTGCGGTCTAGTTCTTTTTCTTTTTGCCAAACTGCCCGCTTCTTACGACCACGTCGAGAAGCACTGCGCCGACCACGATCACGCCGATAACGATTCGCTGGATGCCAACCTGCGCGCCGATCATGTTCAGGCCGTTTTCCAGCGTCTGCCAGACTGCCGCGCCTGCCAGGGTGCCAAGCAGGATGCCGGTACCGCCGAGCGGTGATACGCCGCCGATAACGCCTGCCGCAACGCCGTACATCTCATACATGTTGCCCGCTTCCATATTTCCCATGCCGGCCTGCGCACAGAGGATCAGACCTACGATCCAGGAGCAGATGGAGCTTACCAGGTACGCCTTGATCGTCGTTCCCACCACGTTCACGCCGGAGAGCTTTGCAGCGTCGATGTTGGAACCGATCGCGTAAATGTGGCGTCCCGTGCGCGTCTTCGACAGGATGAAGAAGAATATGATAAATACGATAATAGCGATCCAGAAGGTATTGTAAACTCCTAATGTTTTTCCGTAATAGAAGAAATTCTGGAATTTATCAGCCGTTTCCTTGCCGACGCCGGTCGCGATCGCGTCGGTGTTGCGGTTGCCGTTTACCATGTAGGCAACGCCTCTGGTGACAAACATCGTTCCAAGTGTGGCGATGAACGGCGGCAGCTTAAATTTGCCTACCAGATAACCGTTTACCACGCCGGTCGCCAGACATGCCAGCAGCGCCACCAGCATTGCAAATACCGGATTTACGCCGTGCGTCATCAGTGTTGCGGAGATCATCGCGCTCATGCCGACCATGGTACCGATGGAAAGGTCGATGTTTCCGGTGATCAGAATGTAGCTCTGTGCGATACCAATCAGCAGGTACTTCGACATGGAACGGAGCAGGTTTAAAATGTTCTGCCCAGAGAACACGGCCGGGTTAATCAGACCAAATGCAATATAAATGATAATCAGACCGACGAACGCCGTCAGCGCAGCGCCCATGCCCCGGATGCCCAGAAGCTTTTTCAGCGGGCTTTGATTTTTGTTGTTCATGTTATTTCTCCTCCCAGATTAGTTGCTCCCGATTTTCTTGTCCTCAAAGGTGGTCGCCAGTGTCAGGATCTCATTCTGCGTCGTCTCCTTCGCCATCACCTCGCCGGTGATCCTGCCGTCGCACATCACGATGATGCGGTCGGCGATCCCCATGACCTCCGGCATTTCCGAGGACACAAACATCACGGCAATTCCCTGCTTCTTGAGCTGGTTCATCAGATTGTAGATCTCTACCTTCGCGCCGACGTCGATGCCTCTGGTCGGCTCGTCGAAGATGACTACCCTGGAATCGCGCGCCAGCCCTTTTCCGACAACGACCTTCTGCTGGTTGCCTCCGGAAAGGTTGCCGGAGTCGATTTCCACGTTCGGCGTCTTGATCCGCAGATCACGCACAGCCTTTTCGCAGAGCGCTTCCTCCTTGCTGCTGTTTATCACGCCAAGCTTACCGCACACCCAGTCGAGATTCGGGAGCGCAAGATTCTGGCGGATACTGAGCTTTGTACAGAGTCCGTCCTTTTTGCGGTCCTCCGGCGCAAGCACCACGCCGTTTTTGATCGCGTCCATCGGACAATTAATCTTCACCTGTTTGCCATCCACATAGATTTCGCCGCTCTCCTTGGGATCCACCCCGAAGATCGCCCGCGTCGTCTCGGTCCTGCCTGCTCCCATCAGCCCGGCAAAGCCGACAATCTCACCCTCGTAGACAGAAAAACTGATATTTCTTACCATTTTTCCGGCATTGAGATTTTTCACCTCAAATACCTTTTTGCCCTTCTTACACTCCACATGCGGGAATTTTTCTTTAATCTCGCGTCCGACCATGTTTGCGATAATCTGATCCATCGTCATGTCGGCAAAATTTCCGCTCGTAATATACTGCCCGTCGCGCATGATAGTCACGCGGTCGACGATGTGCGCCAGCTCCTCCAGGCGGTGTGATATGTAGACGATCCCGTGTCCCTCCGCCTTCAGCTTGCGGATAATGCGAAACAGATCGTCGATCTCTCTCGCCGTCAGCGCGGACGTCGGCTCGTCCATGATCAGTATTTTTGCATTAATGGAAAGCGCCTTTGCAATCTCGACCATCTGCTGCTTCGACACCGGCAGGTCGCCGACCGTCTGCCGCGGATCAATATTAATCTTCAGATCATCGAGGATCCGTTTTGCTTCTTCCTCCATCCTTTCGTTGTCGAGCGCAAATCTTCCCCGGATCTCCCGTCCAAGAAACATATTTTCCGCAACCGACAGATGACGGCACATATTCAGCTCCTGGTGAATAATCGCCACGCCCGCCTGCTGCGCCTGCTTTGGCGTCAGATCTCCGTACTCCTTTCTGAAGATTTCCATGGTGCCGCCGTCCCTTGTGTAGACGCCGCTCAGGATCTTCATCAGAGTGGATTTTCCCGCGCCATTTTCTCCAAGAAGTGCCATGACCTCACCGGAGCGCAGCTCAAAATTAACCGAATCGAGCGCCTTCACTCCCGGAAATGTCTTGGTAATATTTTTCATGGAGACAATGACCTCATTCATTCCGTCGCCCTCCTTTACCGTTAGACAAGTCGCACAGTTTCCGGTTTTTTTCCGGTCGCTGTGTGTACGTTTTCTTTTTCTTGAGTCCATTATACCCATTATTTTATTGTGCAAAAAGAGGGGGAGATTTTTGTTTTAGAGGGGTTTTTTATGCATATTGTATTTAAGCTGTTTCGTTGGCGTCACAAATACGCGCGCAGCTCTTCGCAGAAACAATCCGCGATCTCATCCGCAATGCGTGTCTAACTGCTTATCTCGTTTCATTCAGGATATATTCACTCATGCCTTTTTCTCCCAAAAATAATAGATAATATTTTATCCAAAATCCCTCATTTCAAAGTAAGTCAGATAATATATTATCTATTTTTATAATACATTTCATGCAAATTATCACACGCAAAACGGATAGATTTTATTCCATTTTCTTTTTCTGCATCGAAAGCAGCTTATCAAGATAAATGGATTTAAACTGCTTGCTCGCCAGCGCCTGTTTCAACGGCGGCAGCTTTAAGATCGTGCCGAACACGGCTACCATGGCCCGGTGATTTGCAAACGCCTGGTTGTCGAACACGAGGTTCTGCAGTGTTCCTTTTTCAATCGCCTGCAGTACAAAGCGGTGCGTGCTGTTCACCGGCGTGATCACCTGCACCGGGCGGCGCTCCCTGCGTGAACCGGTTGATGCGCTCCAATCCTGTCTGTTTCGGCTGTGGCTGCCCGCACCCGCTGCGTTTCCCTGCTGTGCATTATAACATGTATTTTTCCCTTTTGTTAATGCTTTTTTCACTTGTCTTTGTTTTGCATATCCTGTAAAATGGTGCAGGGATTAAAAAGATTTTGTAATAATCGGAGGACACGATATTTATGAGTACCATATTGAACACATTGTCGTCGCAGGCCGTCAGTATTTTCGGTCGTATCTTATTTTCCGTGATCATCTTTTTTGCCGGACGCCTTCTTGTGCGGCAGCTTCTGAAAATGCTTGAAAAAGGCGCGTTCCTCTCCCGGATGGACGGCGCCGTCAGAACCTTCATCCAGAGCTTCGCGCATTTCGGGCTTTACTGTGTGCTCGCTATCATCATTGTCAACATTCTCGGCGTGCCGATGACTTCCATCTCTGCACTGATCGCTTCCGCCGGAGTAGCGGTCGGACTTGCCATGCAGGGCGGACTCTCCAACCTGGCGGGCGGCATCATGCTGATTGTTTTCAAGCCGTTCAAGCTCGGAGATTATATCGAAACCTGCGGCATCACCGGAACCGCAAAAGAAATCAATTTGTTCTACACGGTGATCGTCACGCCGGACAATAAGAGAATTACCGTGCCGAACGGAAACCTGATGAATACAACCATTATTGACTATTCCGCAGAAAACCTGCGGCGGGCAGAGGTGACCTTTACCTGTGCAAGAAGTGAAAGCCCTGCAAGGGTGCAGGAGCTTATGCTGAAAGCTATGGAAAAAACAGAAAGAGTCCTGCCGTCACCGGAGACGCCGTTCGCCCGTCTCACCGGCAGCACCGGCGACGCGCTGGAATTTACCGTGCGCGCCTGGTGTACCAATGCCGACTACCTGGATGTCCTTTATGACCTGAACCAGAACATCACGGAGGCAATGCAGGAGGCAGGCGTCAAGGCGCCCGCCGTGCGCGTCTTTGCGGACGCTTAAACATCACAAAAAGTCTCTCATCCAACAAAAAATCATGCTCCGAACATTTCCTTCGCTGCCTTCATATTTTCCATAATAGAAACCTCAAACGGGCAGCGGCTCTCGCAGGCTCCGCACTGAATGCACTCGCCCGCATGGTGCGGCAGAACTGCGTAGTGCTCTCTCACCGTCTCCGGCATCTCGCCCTGCGCTCTCGCCAGATTCAGGAATTTTGTGACCGACGCCACATCAATGTGCTTCGGACAGGGCGCGCAATGGCTGCAGTACATGCAGTGTCCCTTCCAGCTTATATTCGGGAAAGAGGCAAATGCCAGCGCATAATCCTTTTCCTCCCCGGGAGC
>CABRSG010000186.1 GCA_902473545.1 uncultured Lachnospiraceae bacterium
GCCAGCACCGGATAGCGCTCCTTCTTCCAGGCATGCGGATCCAGGAGGTCCGCGTCCTCGTCAATGCTCAGCATTCCCATGCAGTAGCAGGCGCCTGTGGAGCTTGCGGAATATGTCATAAATATCTTTCCGTCATGCTTTAAGAAGGCCGGTCCCTCATTTACCCAGAAGTTTACGCGTTCCCAGTCATAGTCCGGCGTCGTAAGAAGTACCTGTGCCGTAGCAAGCTTATAAGGCGACTCCATTCTGGCGATATAGAGGTTGGAGATCTTCTTTCCCTTATTCACCTTTTCCGCCCAGACGAAATATTTTTCCCCCTTATGTTCGAGGATCGTCGCATCCAGAGAGAAATCCCGGAAGCTGAACTTATCCCCGTCCGCCGGCCGGATCATCCCGCGCTCCTCCCAGGGATCATTCATCGGATCGTTTCCCGTACACTCCAATACGTAGGGGCGCAGCTTCCATTTATTATCGACCTCGCTTGCCGCATAATAAATAAACCAGCGGCCGTCCAGATAATGCAGCTCCGGCGCCCAGATATGCAGACTCATCGGCCCGCTCTCGTGCTTTGTCCAGACCGTTTTTTCTTCTGCGTCTTTCAGCCCGGCAATGGTATCGGCATGGCGGATAGCCAGCCGGTCGTATTCCGGTACGGATCCCATAAAATAGTAGGTTCCATCCTGTGCACGGAACACATAAGGATCCGCGCGGCACTCAATCAGCGGCTGATTATATTCCGTAATACAGATTTTCTTTCTATTCATAATCTTATATTCCTCCTGTTGTTTTGTCAGGTAATCCGTTTTATTCTACACTACCTTTTCGGCATATGCAATTACCGTTTTAGTTTTTGTTAAATTATTACACATTGGCATAAAATTTTTATGTCTTTTTTCACAGGTTTACTATCGACTTTTCGCACAAAGCACGTTATAATAAACAAAGAACCTGTTCGGCCAAAAAATTTCTAAAAGGAGTTGCCTATGAATATATTTTCGTTTAATAGCTGGCTTTCCAGATTTCTCTATCTGGTAGCGGATATCGTATTGCTTCATATCCTGTGGATCATCTGCAGTCTTCCCATCGTGACGATCGGAGCTTCCACCACCGCCCTTTATTCTTCCTGCATGAAGCGCATCCGGAGAGATGAAGGGTATATCACCGGAAACTTTTTCAGCGCTTTTAAATCCAACTTCCGGCAGTCCACCCTGATCTGGCTTTTGCTTCTGGCAGTCGGCGGCATCCTCTACATGGATCTCTGGATCGGGCTTTCTGTGGAAGGCGTGCTCGGAAAAATCATGCTGGTCAGTTGCTCCATGCTCCTGATCCCGTTTTTCTGCACCGTTCTTTACATTTTTCCAGTGCAGGCAAAATTTGAGAACCGCATTTTAGACAACCTCAAAAACGCGTTCCTTATGTCCCTGTCAAATTTTCAGTGGACCCTGTTCCTGGTATTCATTCTTGCAAGCTTTGTTCTGCTGACGCTGGTATTCCCGCCCTTTATGGGATTGATGCTGATCGCAGGAGTCGGCATATTCGGCTACCTTACCTCCTGCGTTTTCGTCTATGTATTTCGGAAATACCTGCCCGACGAGCTGCAGGAAGACGCCATGGCGTCCAGGATGGACCGCGAATAATAATACGTATTGCAAAGATGGCTGAAAGGAATCTTTCCTTTCAGCCTCTTTTATTTGCATTTTACTTCATGCTTCCCCAGATGCAGGCGTTGTTTCCGCCGATTGCAGAAAAGGTCATCTTCTTTTCCCCTTCGTCATTGCTCTGCTCATAGAAAATCCCTTTAAATTCCAATCCGGTATCCATGGTGATCGTCACGTAATCGTATCCCTTTCCGGAATCCTTCTTGCTCCAGGTTCCCTCAAAGGCTCCCGTTACCGTTCCGTCCTCTTTCAGCTCTAAAGAACCTGTTTCCAGCATGGAAGGGCTGTTTTCCTTTCCATGGTTGATGTATTCGTAAATTCCAATCACCGCAGAGTCATCAACATTGGCTATGCGCTCATTGCGGTTTTCATACACCGCCGTGCAGGGCCACGCGTCCTCATTCAGATATTGCTGGCGTACCCGCACCTCATGGTATTCGGAGCCCTCGTTGAACCGCTGATGGAAGCTGAGATATCTCTGACCATCCTCATCGATCAGCGCCGAATTATGCCCGGCGGATTTGTAACCCCGCTGACCGTCAAACTGATAATTGCCCATCAACTTGATACCATATTTGGAATTTTCTACCTTGCCGCTGTCCGCCGCGTTATTTCCCGCCGCGTCAAGGTATGGACCGTAAATATTCTCAGACCGGAACATACGCATATTGTAGCCGCCGTCCGCCGTAAGACTGCCATACGTCTCATACAGATAATAGTAACCGGCTTCCTCATCGTAAAGGATATACGGACCTTCGCCGGACTGATGCTTGCTGCCCGCAATGTGCGTGCCGTAATAGCGGTCTGTGAAATTGCCGGAAACCTCCTCCTGGGAATCCGTGCCCGGATAAATCACAAGTCCCGTCGTCTCATCTACCCTGAGGATATAAAGTCCGCCGGACCAGGAGCCGTACACCAGGTACAGATTTCCGTCCTTATCCTCTACCGCCGTTGGATCGATCGCATTGGGAGCGTATTTGTAATTGTAAAGCCCGTCTGCGCCAAACCATTCTTCACTGATCTCATCGATCCCGCCGTTCGCCGAGCCAAGCTCCAGAAGCTCCGAAAGGTTCAGATAGGAATTATCCCATTTGGTATCGATCTTACTGTTTTCGTCCACACCGTTTTCTTTGGAAAAGCCGGAATAGATCATAGTGTCCACATACGCATACGGTCCTTCGATCGTCTTTGATACTGCCAGACCAATACAGGAGCGTTTCCAGGAAGAAGATGCGCTGTAATATAAAAGATATGCGCCCTTGCTCCCATCTTCCCAGACATACTCTGCATCCCAGTGGACATCCGGCGCCCAGATCGCGTAACCGCCCGTGCAGTCGCCGTCGTTAAAGCCCGCCCACTCGAACGTCTCCGCAAAATTTTCCGTCAGGTTCCCGTATATGGCATTGTCTGTCGGATTCTCGTAATCCGTGCAAAGCTGCTCCCAGTTTACCAGGTCTTCCGATTTTGCTGCGGCAAGATGACTTCCAAATACATAGTACGTATCGCCCTCACGGATGATCGAGGGATCATGTACACTGACGCGGGAAAGCGCACCCTCGTAAAATGTTTTTTCCACTCCGGAGACCGTTGTCTCCTCCGCGTTCTCCGCCGCAGACAGCGATCCGCAGACAGAACCGGCCAGAACCATGGCAGATATCATTGCCATCCATACTTTCTTTTTCACTTTTCAAATCCTCCCATGTTTGTTTTTACACCAAAATATCTTCTCGCAAGCGTATACTTACCATTGCGGATCCAACGCAGGACATTTTCGGACCTTAATCGCCGCGCGAAGCTCCACGTAACATCCGCACAGACGGCACATTCCATTTAAAAGCTGCGCGCACTGTGCGCACTTACGGAGCCGATCTTCATAAATCTCCTGCTCTACCCTCACGTCATTATCCAGGTTCGCGATATAATTTCCAAGATTTTCAAAATATTCTTTCTCGGACTCCCCACGGAGCAGGCATTTTCGACAAACCCGAAGCCCGCCGCTCATGCCTGTTTCTTCACAGTCAGATGGACCACAGCGCAGGGCGGTATCTTAAAGGAGAAACCGTCCTCTTTCGTTTCAATATCCTGAAACGCCTTTACTTTTACACATTCCGGATTCTCAAACGTATTCATTTCATGCATTTCTCCCTGCACCATCTCGCCGGTTACTTTCCATACCGCCTGTTCAAGAATCTGCGTATCCACCGGATACGATTCCGTAAGGGACGCATTCGTCACCGTAATATGTATCGTCCCATCCTCCGCCATTGATACGGATTCCGTCAGGTTCGGCACCTGATATTCCCCGCAAACGCCGATTTTCTCTGCATCGATAAAGCTGTCCAGAAGCATCGCATCCTGATGGTCCTTATACATATCAAACACATGGTACGTCGGTGTCAGGATCATATCCGCGCCCTCCGTGAGAATCACTGACTGCAGCACATTCACGATCTGCGCCAGATTTGCCATTTTTACGCGGTCGGAATGTTTATTAAAAATATTCAGGGTGATTCCCGCTACCAGTGCATCCCGGATCGTATTCTGCTGATACAGGAATCCCGGATTGGTACCCGGCTCTACCGTGTACCAGGTTCCCCATTCGTCCACGATCATACCGATCTTTTTATCCGGATCATAGGAATCCATGATCGCACCGTGACAGCGGATCAGCTCGTCCATATAATACGCTTTGGCGAGCGTTTTGTACCATACTGCATCGTCAAAATCTGTAGCGCTGCCCTTAATTTCCCAGCCTTCCGGATGTACATAATAGTGTAGCGATAAGCCATCCATAAAGCCGTGGAATTTCTCTTCGCAGTGATGGAAACAGGTCTTCAGAACGTCCCTTGTCCATTCATAGTCGTCGACGTTTGGTCCGCAGCAGATCTTCCGGATCGGCTGCTCTTCTTCGCCTTCCGTTTGATAATTGCGCACGTAAGTCTGGTATCTGCGGTATTCATTGGCATAGAAATCCGGATTCATATTACCGCCGCAGCCCCAGTTTTCATTGCCTACGCCGAAGAAATCAATCTTCCACGGCTTATCATGTCCGTTTTTCCTGCGAAGATCCGCCATCGGAGATACGCCCGGAAACGTAATGTACTCCACCCATTCCGACATTTCCCGCACAGTGCCGCTGCCAAGATTGCCATTTACATAAGTCTCACAGCCCAACTGGCGGCAAAGCTCAAAATACTCATGCGTACCGAAGCTGTTGTCCTCCAGAACTCCGCCCCAGTGCGTATTAATCATCTTTTTTCGATCTTCTTTCGGTCCGATACCGTCCATCCAGTGATATTCATCGGCAAAGCAGCCGCCCGGCCAGCGCAGTACCGGCACCCTGATTTTTTTCAGCGCTTCCACTACGTCACAGCGCATACCGTTCACGTTGGGGATCGGGGAATCCTCGCCCACGAAAATTCCCTCATAAATACATCTTCCCAAATGCTCGGAAAAATGCCCGTAGATTTCCTTATGAATTTTGCTGACTTTCTTT
>CABRSG010000187.1 GCA_902473545.1 uncultured Lachnospiraceae bacterium
AGTATTTATCAGGGATTGTGGCACTTACTTGATTCTCAAAGTGTCAAAGACGAGAGTATATCATGCGGAAAGACCTTTGGCAAGCACTATTTTCCAGTTAGTTTAGGCTTTTTTTCAGTTTTTTCAGTTTTTTTTTTCAGCCCTTTTTCAGAGCTCTTTCAGTGCATTTACAATTTCCTCTACCGCCTGCTGAACGGTTCGGCGGCCCACATAGACAGTGCGGTGGGCATACTGCTCATAGAGCGGCACACGCTCCCGGTAAAGGTCAAGCAGAGTCTGCCCGGATTTTAGGACGACGCCGCGTTTGTTTAAATCTCCCAGGCGCTTTTGGAGCGTTCGATAGCTTACCTTCAGATAAACAACGGTGCTGATGCTGCGCAGATGTTCCATCGCCTTCGGACCATAGATCACGCTTCCTCCGGTGGCAATGACAGAATGTGTGACATCTATCTGGCTGTTGACACGCTCTTCGATCGCATTGAATCCGTCGATCCCTTCGTCGCGCATGATCTGCCAGAGCAGCTTCCCTTCTTCCTTCTGGATCAGCAGATCGGAATCTATAAAATCATAGCCGAGCACCTTGGCAAGGACAATCCCGACCGTGCTTTTTCCGGCACCGGGCATTCCGATTAATGTGATATTCTCCATATGTTTCTCCTTTATACGATTCAGATAAATTCAACGTAAAAATTATGTTGCGCGGCGCATATGCGTCAGGAACCTCTCGGTGAATAGTTTCAGGGGAGGTGGTAAAGTATGCAGTGCGCATTTGGTTACTGCGAACGGAGTGAACAGTAACCGCATTTGTGGAATGCATTCAGTATAAAGGAAGATAATAAAAAATACAAGACAAATATGTGGCATTGAAAAGGCGCGAATATTGAGATGCCGCATAAAAAACTTGATGCGTAAACACCGGATTTGAGCTATAATAGACGCAATGGAAAAGAAAGGAGTTAAAATGCAGCATGAAATTTAAGGATATGCCCTACAAACGGGTGGAAATGGATGAGGTACGCAGAGAATATCAGCAGCTCATGGATGAGATGAGGCAGGCGAAAAGCGGCGAGGAGCAGTTCGAAGTGCATAAAAAATATTACGCGCTGAGCAACCGCGTATCCACGCAGATGACGCTGGCGCACATCCGCTTTGATGTGGATATGACGGATGAATTCTATGCGGCGGAGCACAAATATTATGACAAGATCGAACCGGAAATGCAGAATCTGATACAGGAGTACCAGAAGCTTCTGTACAGTTCTCCCTACCGCGCTTATTTGGAGGAGAAGATCGGTAAGGTTGCTTTCAAAAATATGGAGCTGTCCATGAAGGCCTTTGATGAAAAGCTGATTCCGCTGATGCAGGAAGAGAACGAGCTGAAAACAAAATACAACAAATTGATTGCAACGGCAAAGATTGAGTGGGAAGGTGAAGAGCTGAACCTCTCTCTGATGCGCCCGTATCTTTCTCACGCTGACCGTGAGGTGCGTAAAAAAGCCTGGGAAAAATACAGCGCTTACTTTGAGAGCGTGGAGGATCAGCTTGATACCATCTACGATCAGCTTGTGAAAAACCGCACGGAGCAGGCAAGGCAGATGGGTTACAAAAACTATGTGGAACTCGGCTATTACCGCATGACGCGCAACTCCTATGGCCAGGAGGAGGTGGAAAAATTCCGCTCTCAGATCAAGAAATATTTTGTGCCGCTGGCGGAGAAGCTGCACGACAGGCGCAGACAGAGACTGGGACTGGAGAAGCTTTCCTATATTGACGAGCAGGTTTATTTTGCGGACGGAAATCCGGCGCCGAACATGGATCCGGAGGGTATCTTAAAGGCCGGACAGCAGATGTACGCGGAAATGTCAAAGGAGACGAAAGAATTTTTTGACTTCATGATGGAGAACGAGCTGTTTGATGTGCTCGGACGCAAGACGAAGCGCGCGGGCGGTTATATGACGTATCTGCCGGATTACAATGCGCCGTTTATTTTCGCAAACTTCAACGGCACCAGCGGCGATCTTGATGTGATCACACATGAATGCGGACATGCTTTTCAGGGCTATATTTCCGGCAAGGATCCGATCCAGGAGCACCGTGATATCACAATGGAGACGGCTGAGATCCACTCTATGTCGATGGAATTTTTTGCGGACAAATGGATGGAGCTGTTTTTCCAGGATGGCGCGGAGGACTACCGCACAATGCACGGGGAGGACGGTGTGATCTTCATTCCGTACGGCTGTATGGTGGATGAATTTCAACATATTGTTTATGAAAACCCGGATATGACGCCCCGGGAGCGCAAAGAGGCATGGAGCAGACTGGAAAAGGTGTACAAGCCGCATCTTGATTACGGTGACAACAAATATTTCGGAAATGGCGGCTTCTGGCAGAAGCAGCAGCACATTTTCAACTATCCATTCTACTACATTGATTATGTGCTGGCGCAGACCTGCGCGTACATGTATAAGATCAGGATGAGCGAAAACCGCGAGGCAGCCTGGGAGAGCTACCTGAAGCTCTGCCGTCTTTCTGCAAGCAGATTCTATGGCGAGATGCTCAAAGAAGTGGGACTGGAAGTGCCGTATGAGGAAGGCTGCATCCAGCGGATGGCAGAGAAGCTGGAAGTCCTGCTTGAGGTGTAGAAGAGAGCCGGCAGTGAAATTTCGCGGGCCGCGAAGGAACAGACAGTGGACGATGGAGATTTAGTTGTCGGGCGGCTCGCGAATATAAAGGGAGAAAGACGATGGCAAAATTATATTTCCGTCACGGGGCGATGGGAAGCTCAAAGACGGCAAACGCGTTGATGGTAGCATACAATTATTATGAGCGTGGAAAAGAGGCGCTGCTGGTGAAACCGAAGATTGACACCAGAGATATCGGCGTGGTCCGCAGCCGCATGGGGCTGGAGCAGAAGTGCATTTACGTGGAAGACCTGCTTGCAATGAGCGATGAGGAAATCAGCCGATACGACTGCGTGATCGTAGATGAGGCGCAGTTCTGCAAAAAATCGGATATTGAATTTTTCGTGCATATCGTAGATGAATTGAACCTTCCGGTGATCTGCTATGGATTGCGGACGGATTTTCGCCGCGAGCTGTTTGAGGGGAGCATGTGGCTGCTGGCATGGGCGGATGTGATCGAGGAGCTGAAAACGGTCTGCTGGTGCGGCCAGGGCGCGACCTGCAATACCCGGTTCAGTGAGGACGGGAAGATCATCCGCAGCGGAGAGCAGGTCGTGATGGGAGGCAACGACAGCTATACAGCGCTTTGCCGTAAGCACTACAAAGAAGGAAACCTCGGACCGCATAAGCGCGTATAGGTACGCCTGTTCATTACGTGCAATTTTCCTGCACGTAATGAACAGGCGCTGCGTAAAAGACGAAGCCGTCTGCAGCTGCCGGGGAATTACGCTAATCAATCCCGTTTAATTCCTGATAAAGCCGCTTCGCATAGCTGTCGGTCATGCCGCAGATGTGATCGGTGATCAGCATCAGTCGCAGGTAAAGCTTTTCCTCGGCAGATTTGCCCTCCGCCTGCCTGCGGTAGACGGATTTGTAGTTTTCGGAGACCAGCGTCATCAGCTTTTCCTGTACGTCCGTCAGTCGGTGGCCGGTGTCGTAGTTGATCACCGCCGACACGAATTTATCCAGCAGGTACTGCAGCACGGTGGCGGCTGCAAGCTCCGTTTTGAAGATCGGACGTGACACAAACACGTAGCGGTAGGCGATGTCGCCGAGACGGTCATGCAGCGCGCTGCCGTGGCTGCGGCTGAACAGGTCGGTTGGAAAGCTTCCTTCCATGATAGCGCGGTAGTTTTTCGTAAAGCCATAGGTGGCGCAGGCGATCAGAAAGCCCTGCACATTGACGATCCAGTTGGACACGGCGTAGCCTTCGGGATCGGCAACGCCGCGCTTTATGCCGCTGTCGTATTTTCGTTCCAGACGATTCACCATCTCCAGATAGGTGTTCTGCTCCTGGGGCAGCATACGCGTCAGCACATCCTCCGAGCGAAGCTCTTCCAGAAGCAGCCGGTAGCTGATGAAGCCCTTCCGGTAGGCGTCCTCAATGTCGGCGGTCAGATAGGCGATGTCGTCCGCTGCCTCCAGAATATAGCACAGCGGATGACGGCAGGCCAGCCGTTCGTGCCGGTAGCAGCCTGGATCTTCTCAAAAACATCGCGGTCGGCGTAAAAATAGCCCAGCTTTTTATCCTTGATGTTGCCGCTCTTTTTATTGATCTCAAGCGAAGAAACCGGATATTTGATAATCGTGTTCAGCAGGGCGTAGGTGAGATTCATGCCGTTTTCATCCACCAGAAAATGAAGCTTTGTCACCAGGCGCAGTGCCTGGGCGTTGCCTTCGAAGTTATAGAAATCAGCGAGCATCTGCGGGGAGAGCACCCCGGAAAGCGGTTTGCCCTCGAAGGTCAGCCGCGGCAGGTTTTCCCGGAACCAGTCCCGGATCGTCGTCTCGCCGAAATGCCCGAACGGCGGATTGCCGATGTCGTGGATCAGCCCGGCGCACTGTACGATGCTGCAAACGTCAGACTGCATCTGGAGGTCAAAATGTCCATCCCGCTGATTGCGGATGATATATTGCGAAATGTTCTGCCCGAGCGAGCGCGCGATAGAGGACACTTCCAGCGAGTGTGTCAGCCTGGTGCGGATAAAATCGCTCTTATCCAGCGGAAAAACCTGCGTTTTATCCTGCAGGCGCCGGAACGACGCGCTGCCGATGATGCGGTGGTAATCCTTTTCAAATTCACTTCTTAAGTCCGTTGAGGTCGCAGTGCTCATATAGCTGCGGATACGGTCCGGACAAAGCAGGGTATTCCAGTTCATAGTAAAATCCCACTGCGGGAATGCCGCAGAGCCTTTCTGAATGTACTGGAAATAGTTTAACACAGAAAGCTTTAAATGGGAAGCACTCCGTTTCGGCAGCGCTTTGCAGTAATATCGCTGACGAGTGAATTTTCGCCGCTTGCCCGGCACCATATTTTTACGGGCGCATCCCGGAAAAGATGTCAAGAGGGTGAAGCGGCTATGAAAGAGGGGAAACTTATAATTGGCGCTATTGTTTTGCCGCTTATATTTCAGCTTTATAAAAAAATTTAAAAACCCTTAAAAAAAATCTTAAAAAAGATAAAA
>CABRSG010000188.1 GCA_902473545.1 uncultured Lachnospiraceae bacterium
CAGCGTCCAATAATGGAAGCTATGATTACGGACATCTGTATCTTGCCAGCGAGCTCAGCGTGAAAGACGGTACGAGCGAAGCGGCAGATATTCAGCGCCTGGCGGATCTGATCCTGGTGGAAGAGGTAGGTACCTATACGGAGCAAAAGCTTTACACAGATGTTTACGGTATCCTGCACGACCGTTTGCTGGAGCTGAATGCGCAGGAAAATGCAAGGGTACTTTACAATCTGTCGGGAAATTATACGACCTTTACCGGAACGCTCACAGTGCAGACGGAGGGGACGTTAGAGACAGATGCTTCTGTTCAGATTAAGGCGGACGGCGAGATGCTGTATGAAATTTCCGGGTTTGAGATGCATGAGGGGCCGGTTGCCTTTGAACTGGATGTCACAGGAAAAAGTACGCTGGAAATCGTGACGTCATCGGAAGACCGGACGTGGATTTATCTGACGGATGACCGGATCGCGGCGAAGTAGAGAGAGGCGATGTTATGAGAAAAAGGAAGAGCCTGAAAAAAATGGCGGCAGCCGGGCTTTGCGCCTGCGTGGTATTATCCGCGCAGGGTGCAGACAGCCTGGCGGCGGAAATGAAATCGGAAGCGGCAAAAACAGAGGCGCCGGACGCTTATCTTCCGGAAAGCAGCAGCCGCTATCTGGAAGAGGAGGAAGTGGAAGGCTGGACGCGCGGGGAGCTGGAATACGCGAGATACGAAATCTTTGCGCGGCGCGGGATGCTGTTCGATGATCCGGAGATAGCGGAATACTTTTCCGGAAAGAGCTGGTATTTTGGTTTCATAAAAGAGAGCGATTTCCCGGAAAGTATGCTGAACGAATATGAGCTTGCGAATGCAGAGCTGCTGGAGCGTCTGGCGGTGGAAGCGGAGGATGACACTGAAGAATCCGGGACGGATGAAGAGCAAACCGCGGCAGAGGACAGCACTTTGGATACGGCCGGGACAGATGAAGCAGATGACACGAAATTCGGGTCAGGGGAAGTAGGAGCGGATGAGGCTGGGGGAGCTGTGATGGAAGAAGAAACCGGGGACGCAGGGAAACCGGCCAGGACAGATGCGACCGAACCGGATACTGAGGAAGAGACAGAAACGGAGCAGGAGGTTTCTTATGTTCCGGGCGAATATACGGCGTATGCCGACGGCTATGCGGGTAAAATTATGGTGACCTGCACCTTCGACGAAAAGGGAATCGTCAGCATGGGCATGAACCTTTCCGGGGAAACTGCCGGGCAGGGAGCTGAGATTGGAAACGACTTGATAAAGAGCATCTTAAGAGATCAGACAAGCGAGGTGGATGCGATCGCCGGTGCGACCGTCACTTCCGATGCAGTCAAAGAGGCGGTAGCCGTCTGCATGGAGCAGGCGAAAGCCATCGCAGAGGACGGAACCGAGAAGGAATCCGAGCCGCAGACAGAAGCAGAGACGGAAGAGCCGGAAAGAGAAAGCGGTACGGAAGCGGAGACGGAAGAACCGGAGAGCGAAACAGTGACGGAGGTGGAGACGGAAGAGCCGGAGAGCGAAACAGTGACAGAGATGGAGATGGAAGAGCCGGAGAGCGAAACAGTGACAGAAGCAGAGATGGAAGAGCCGGGATACAATAAAAATGAGGATCTGCATGACGTCGATATCATGGCGGAGATTGAGAAGCTAAAGGAGCAGGACAGCGGACAAAAGCAGACGGAGACACAGGCTGCAGCGGAGGTACAGGAAAGCACGGACTCAGACATGGCGCGTAATATAGAGTATATATTCCCGGAAGTGGCGGAGCGCTACCTGGACCGTCAGGAGGTGGCAAGACTTTCTCCGCAGGCAGTCAGCTATGCCAAAAATGAAATCTATGCGCGTCACGGACGGAAATTTGCTTCGCAGGAGCTGAAGGATTATTTTGGTTCTAAGAGCTGGTATGCGGGAACGGTAGATTCCGACGATTTCACGGATAAGGTGTTTAATGTTTATGAGCAGGCGAATCTTCTGCTGATTGTAGAATACGATACCTACAGGCTGGATCAGCCGGGCTACGACATTTATAAAGTAAATGAGGAGCTGTCTTTGTTCTCTGCGGAAACCTCCGAGGCAACTATCGCACCGGAATCAAATTATCTGTCCGGACAATACATTTTTGGGGACAGTGATATTCGTTATCTGACAGAGGAGGAAGTGGACGTGCTGTCTGCGCGCGTAGCATGTTATGCGCGTTATGAAATTTATGCGCGTCGGGGCGCGATCTTTACGCCGCAGGAGCTGAAGGAGTATTTTGGCTCTAAGAGCTGGTATGCGGGAAGAATTAATCTGTCCGATTTTACATCTGAGATGTTCAATCAATACGAGCTGTACAATATGAAGCTTTTAAATGAGCGGGAAAAAACATTGGAGCCGGACGGTTATCTGAACCGGTAAAATGCCGAACGGAATGAAAAAAACTGTCCGGCGTGCTGAGGAAAAGCCCGGACTGAGCGGCTGAAAGAACCGCGCTTCCGGGCAATGAAGGTTAGTCGATATAATTCTGCGAGCATTTTACACAGGCGGAGTTGCGGCTGCACACGAAGGAGATCATGACATCCTCCGGGTAGCGGCTGCAGCTTCCTTTTTTGTATGTGACGGTATGCGTGACCTCGGAGGCATCCGTCGGGCACTTGTATTTGTAGTCTTTGGTATATTCCATAAATAATCCTTTCCGCCTGTCTGGGTTCCTTAAAATCCGAGAGACTCGCCTACAAGGATTACCTGGATGCGTCCCGGGAAACGGTTGTAATGCTGAACGTGCAGCATATTACAGATCTTCTCCGGCGAGAAGCAGTTGTGACAGACACCGTCCTTTGCGCAGGGAGTGGAGAGACCGAGCCGGATCGCGTTTGGAGGTGCAGCAATGTTGTGTACGCGCGCTACAGCGGCTTCCAGATCGGATACCGCCTTGTTCATACCGACCAGCATGATCACATGATCCGGCCCATAGGAGAGCGCGGCGACGCGGTTGCCCGTTCCGTCGATGTTCACAAGCTGCCCGTCAAGTGTGACGGCGTTTGCGCTCATCAGAAAATAATCGGCGGAAAATGCCTTGCGGTAGAATGCTTTCCGGTCCTCTGGCGGAATCTCTGCGCGGTCCCACAGCTCCACCGGCGCGTTCTTTAAAGCATCCAGAAGACCGCACTCTTTGATGGACTCCGATCCGCCCCAGGTGACGGTGGCGCCCTCCGGGATCATGGACAGAGCTTTTTCAACGGCGCTTTTGCAGTCCGGGCAGTAGTGCCCGTCCATGCCGCGTTTATGTAAAGCTTTGATGATCGTCTCAGCCTGTTTCTCGTAAAAAACTGACATTGCACTCATAAGAAAACTCCTTTCAATACTATTCTATATTTCTTTTATCATACCATCAAACAGAAGAAAAAGCAATGAATCGAAATGTCTGTCATAAAAGTATTCTGAGGGGGAGTTTTGTGAAAAACAGAACGTAATTTGCACATAAAAAGCAAACATTTTTCGCGGTGCATAGGTTATACTGGATTTGCACATTTGTGTTGCCGGGATGCGGCATAGCAATACGGGCAGGCTGCGACAGCAGCAGTATATCAATTTTTGGAGACTGAGGCGTAAGTAATGAGAAAGAATACTTTTTGCAGAATTTTGCTGCTGACATCCTTTGCCGGAATGCTGGCAGGAGCGACTGATGTACAGGCGGCGGATAAGACGCTGCGCGTAGGCGTTCGGGGAGATATCATGAATTTCAGCTATTTAAGCGAGACAAACGGAAAATACTATGGTATGGAAATTGATCTTGCGCAGGCGCTTGCGAAGGAGCTTGGCTATTCTAATCTGGAATATGTACAGGTAACCCCGGATAACCGAAAGGACACGCTGCAGAGCGGAGACGTAGACTGTCTGATTGCAGCGTATTCCATATCTGAAAGCCGTCAGGAAAATTTTGACTTTTCCCCGGCGTATTACACGGATGATACCGTGATCATGGTAGAGGAGTCCTGTGGATTTCAGAGCGTACAGGACCTGAAGAATATGACGATCGGCATCCTTGGCGGAACCAATGCGGGACCGCTGCTTGCCATTAAGTTTAACGAAATCGGCATCATCGGTGACACGGTGGTACTGAACAATGACAATGAGACGCAGTATGACAATCTCCGCGTCCTCAAGCTGGACAGCTACGAGCAGGTCAGCGAGGCTTTGGAGGAAGGTGTTATTGATGCGGCATGTATGGACGGGGTGATTGCCAGGGCATACATGAACGACGATCGTACTTTCCTTGAGCTGGATATTGCACAGCAGGAATATGGTGTAGCTACTCAGTATGGCTCCGAGCTCAGTGCGCCGATGGCTGAGGCGGTTCAAAAGCTTCTGGATGACGGAACGATAGACGCGCTTATTGATAAGTGGGATTAACAGGAGGGCAGCTGTGTCAAAGAGATTAAAAAGAAAAAATGCGATTATAATAGCCGTGGAGCTGATCTGTCTCATTGTTCTGGGAGTATTTCTGAATAATATGCAGGTTTCTTTTTCGGCAAGAGAACAGGCGGTAGAGCTGGAGCAGAAATCCGCTCCGCTGAAGGAAGCGTCGGAGAAAGCGAAAGCAGAGGCAAAAGAGCACGCGGAGGCTTATGACGTCATGTATCAGTCCAAAGCGGAAAGCATGGCATACATGATCCGGGAAAAGGTGGACGAAAACGTTACGGACGCACTGCTGAAGCAGTACCGTGAGCTTTTAAACGTGAACAATGTGCTGGTGCTTGATAAAGAGGGCAGAGTGCTGGCAAATGCAGAAAAATCACGTGCTGATTTTACCCGCGCGCGCTACAACCAGCTCCGCACCGTATTTCAGGACGGAGAGCCGTCCGAGGCGTTTGAAGTAGACGTGGACGATCAGACGTACCGCTATTATGGTGCGCAGATCGACGACGGGACCATGGCAGTGATCGAGCAGGATCCGGCGGAACTGAAAGCGCTTCTGGAGGATACCTCTACCTGGAAGAGTATCCTGCGCAACATCAGTGTTGGAACTACCGGATATGCGTTTGCGGTATCTGCAAAAGACTACACCTTCCGGTATCATCCGGATTCGGCTCTG
>CABRSG010000189.1 GCA_902473545.1 uncultured Lachnospiraceae bacterium
CGCCCGCCAAGAAGTCTCAGCCCGGGCGAAGAAACGCTTCCGCAAACAGATTTAACAATTTTCCGCAGCGCGATTATGATTTTGAACAGCTTGAGCAGCAGCTTCTTGACTGCTGAGGAGGAGAAACTTGGCACTGAATAATTCACAATACGATGCAATTATGCGCGATTACTACCGCCGTCAGGCAATGCACCGCCGCCAGATGGAGGAACGCGTGCGCGAGGTGCGTGAAAAACTGCCGCGCATCAAAGAAATTGACGATGAGATCGCCTCGGCAAGCGTGCAGTGCGCCCGGGAGCTTTTGTCCGGGAACGGCGCTTCGCTGTCCGCTTTGAAGGAACGGATCGCCGTTCTCGGCACAGAGCGGGAGCAGGTACTTCTTACCGGCGGCTTTCCTGCCAATTATCTCGAAATGACATACGATTGTCCGGACTGCCGCGACCTCGGCTACGTCGACGGTCAAAAATGCCGCTGCTTCCAGAAGGCGGAGATCGATCTTCTGTACACGCAGTCAAATCTTCGCGGCGTTCTGGATGTGGAAAACTTTGATAACTTTTCCTTTGATTACTACTCTGCCGAGCTGAAGGAAGAGCTCAGCGGCGTTTCCTCACTGGAGCGAATGCAGAAGGTTCACGCTGTCTGCCGTCAGTTTGTCCGGGATTTCGACACTGCAAACGCAAACCTGTTCTTTTACGGAGACACCGGGATCGGAAAAACCTTCCTCTCTCACTGTATTGCCAAAGAGCTTCTGGACACGACGCATTCCGTGGTCTATTTTTCCGCGCAGGAGCTTTTCGAGATGATCGCACAGAAGCGCTTTGGAAAAACGGAGGACGCGCAGGTGGCTCTGGATGCCATCTATAGCTGCGACCTGCTGATCATCGACGACCTTGGCACCGAGATCACAAATACTTTTGTGAATTCCGAGCTGTTTCTCTGTATTAATGAACGGCTCACAGCGCGGAAATCCACCATTATTTCCACCAATCTCTCGCTGAAAGCATTTAAGGATACCTACTCGGAGCGTATCTTTTCGCGCATCTCAACAAGCTATACCATGCTGAAACTGTTTGGGAAGGACATCCGCCTTTTAAAGAAGATGGAACGGATCTCACAAAAGAAAAAATAACCCGTCAGAACAGACAGGAAACACGGAACAATTACAAAAAAGCCTTGAATAAATAAACTTTTATGTTATGATGTTAGTGAAAAAACCTACGGAGGAACAATCATGCAGACAGAAGAACGCAATTTGAACACCATCCCAGTCGGACCGCTCGCACTGATCCCGCTTGCAAGCTGCAGGGAGCTTGGCGAGAAGATTGACCAGTACCTGGTGAACTGGCGCAAAGAGCGCGACCACGAACACAAAGCAACCATTGCTTTTCGCGAATACGAAAAAGACAGCTACCTTGTAAATGCAAAAGTCCCCCGTTTCGGTTCCGGTGAGGCAAAGGGCACCATCAATGATTCGGTGCGCGGCAATGACCTCTATATCCTGGTCGACGTCTGCAATTACAGTCTCACCTACTCTCTTGCCGGACGCACGAATCATATGTCGCCGGACGATCACTTTCAGGACCTCAAGCGCATTATTGCTGCCGCAGAGGGAAAAGCAAAGCGCATCACGGTGATCATGCCATTTTTATATGAGGGACGCCAGCACAAGAGAAACGGCCGCGAATCCCTCGACTGCGCGCTGGCTCTTCAGGAGCTGACAAACATGGGCGTCGACAACATTATTACCTTCGATGCACACGATCCGCGCGTGCAGAATGCAATCCCGCTGCACGGTTTCGAGACGGTACAGCCGGTATACCAGTTTATCAAGGGTCTGTTTAAAGCGCAGCCAAATCTTCACATTGACAAAGATTCCATGCTGATCATCAGTCCGGATGAAGGCGGCATGAGCCGCGCCGTCTATATGGCAAACGTGCTCGGTCTTGATATGGGTATGTTCTATAAGAGAAGAGATTACTCAAAGATTGTAGACGGACGCAATCCGATCGTAGCGCATGAGTTTCTTGGCTCCAACGTGGAAGGCAAGGACATGGTGATCATCGACGATATGATTTCCTCCGGCGACAGTATGCTGGAAGTGGCTTCCGCACTGAAAAAACGGAAGGCGAGAAGAATCTTTCTCTGCTCTACCTTCGGTCTTTTCACGAACGGCATGGAAAAATTCGACAAAGCATACGAGAACGGCATATTCGACTATCTGCTCACGACGAACCTTGTTTACCAGTCGCCGGAGCTGCTGTCGAAAAAATATTATACGAGCTGTGATCTCAGTAAATATCTTGCCTACATTATTGACACGCTGAATCACGACGCTTCCATCAGCGAGCTGTTAAGCCCGCTCGACCGCATCCAGCGTTTCCTTGAAAAAGCAAACGCGTAGCCTGAGGTTTATTCCCGCGAGCAACGAGCCAAGCGGATGTGCTCGCACATCCATTTGGCGGCGCTGTGTGCCGGTGGCACACGTTTAGCGCCGACCGTAGCGAAGCGTAGACCAAATACCCCGCTCCTTGGGGTAGAAAGGACAAGCCTGGTCATGTCCCGTAGCTTACTGCGAGGTATTTGACTCGTATATCCGCTGCAGTATCTCCTGCTCTCTCCGATGACAGGTGAACAGCAGTACCTGACGCCCGCTAAGAGCCAGCCACCGCAGTGTCTGCTCAAGGCGGGTATCGTCGTATGTGAGGAAAGCGTCATCCAATATCAGCGGCAGCGCATCCTCCTGGTTTAAAAACTCCGCGCATGCCATGCGCAGCGCAAAATAAATCTGTTCCATCGTTCCGCGGCTCACCTGCCAGATGGACAGCAGCTTCTGCGGCGTGCTCACCCGCACCTGAAAGTTTTCATCCAGATAAGCGCCCGTATATTTTCCGCCGGTGATCACCGATAAAATTTCGGAAATCCGCTCGTTGAGCTTCTGTGCATATTCCCGGTAGATGTCATTCATCACCTCCGAGAGCGTATCTATCGCAAGATACACGGCGGACAGCTTCTGCTCCAGCTCCTCCACTTCGCCCTTTTCCTTTTTCAGTATCTTTTGCTGCTCCTGCAGCTCTTCAAGCATCACCTGCTTTTCTTTGCGTGCGTTCACCGCCCACTCCAGGTTGGCAAGAAGGCGCTCCTTCTTCGGCGCGTTCCTTTGCTGGCGCTCATACTGCGCCTTCTGCCGTTCATATTCGCGGCGCATCCGCTGTTCGCGAAGATACGCCTCCTGCTCCTTCATCATATCCTTCTGCTTCTGGTCGCGAACGCCGAAAAACTGCACGCCCAGACAGGCAAGCAAAATGACAGCCACCGCTCCTGCGCGCACCTGCCACGCAGACATCACCAATGCGACCGCCAGCGCTGCTACCGCAATCACCGCCATGGTGATCTTCCCGATTTTCCAGACAATCGTCCCGGCATTTCCTGGTGTATCTTCTTCCGCCGCACGGCTATACGCCTCGCCCGCTTCCCCAATCTCCTCCTCCAGCGCTTTGAGGCGCTCACGCTGCTTCAGCTCCTGCGATGCAAGCTGCTCCAGCTCCTGCTGCGCATAGTCTATCTTTACGGAAAGCGCCTGCATTTTTTCAATTTTCGCAGCAACCCTCTGCTTTTTCTCGCGCTCCAGACGTTTCCGCTCCTCCTTCAGCTCCTCCATCGCCTTCGCCCCATCTATACCGGACAAAGAACCGCTCCCGGCGTTAATCATTCCGTTTCGCACAGCGTTTGCCAGCCCCTCGTCCGTCTCGCCGCTCTGTCCGCCGAAAAACACAGTGTTGGAGAACGCCGTCTCGTCCATGTCCTGCAGAAGATCGGAAAGCTCCTCTGCGTCAAGCTCGCGGCCTTCCGTCTCACAGATCAGACGCACCGCTTTATCCCGCTTCTCGAAGTTTCGTTCTATCCGGTAGATTTTATCTTTGCTGCGAAACTTCAGCATCCCGGAAAAATAACTGCCGTTCTCCCACGGCTGGCGCAGACTGTATTCATCCTGCTGCGCCGCGCGGCCGCGCATTCTGTCGATTCCGTAAAACATATCCCGTATAAAAGCGCGCATGGTACTCTTTCCCGTCTCATTGTCCCCGTAAATGACATTTACCCCCGGATGAAACGCCATGCTCTGTCCGTTAAATTTTCCAAAATGATCCATTCTGATTTCCAGTATTTCCATCTACTACCTCTTCTGCGTTTTCTTCAGTGCGGCAATGCCGCAGGCGAGCGCCTGCCGCCTTACCTGGCTGATTTCTGTCTCCCCGCCCTCGGGCATAAGCTTTTCAATATAACGCCCGATGATGTCTGTCCTGTGCTGCCGCCGCAGCTCCTCGATCGAAAATCCCGGCTCCGTCAGATCGTTGATCTCCAAAATATTGCCAAGTTCACGGAAGCTCTCCGTATCATACACAATCTCCGGCTCCCGCACGCCGACGATATCCACCTTGTAAATATTCTGCGCGCCGTGAGCGGCGATTTCCCGCCCAAGCCGTTCCTGCATCTCGTAATCAGTGCTCTCCATGCTGCTTTCCAGCGAAAGGTGTACATATTCACGGCAGGCAAACGGCACAAACTCTATGGAAATCTGACCATCCGTATATTCCCCCAGAATATAGCCGTGTATGCCGGTGTCGTTGCTGTCGATCGGCTCCAGCGCCCCCGCGTACGCCATCTTGTCCTCCGCAAGTATCTGCGGCTTGTGGATATGCCCAAGCGCAATGTAGTCAAAGCCGCTTGATGCCAGACGTTTTTTGTCTATTGGAATATGGCGGTCATCCCCGCCGTGCGCAAGCAAAATGTGACATCCCGGCGTGTCGTCCGGCTCCAGATCATTGTAGAGCGGTTCTGTAATCTCCTTACTGTAATAGCTGAACCCGTAAACGGTCGTCTGAAGCCGCTTAAAATAAACGCTCTCGCATTCCGGCGAGTCCAGAAAGATCACATTTTCCTCCCAGGCAAAGCTGCGGCAGGGCGAATCGCGGTGCAGGTGATCGTGGTTGCCGGCGATCCATATCACCTGCGTTCTGCCAAGGCTGCCAAATAAATAGTTTACTTCTTTTAATTCGCGCAGAAGCGGCTGGCGG
>CABRSG010000190.1 GCA_902473545.1 uncultured Lachnospiraceae bacterium
TCTCCGTGCCGCGCCCCGTAAGCCGGTTCTGCAGGGTGTCCGCATCCGGCGGAACTACAAACAAAAGCAGCGTATCCGGGAATTTTTCCTTGATCTTTAATGCGCCCTGCATCTCAATCTCCAGAATAACATCCTTACCCTCCGCAAGCTTTTGCTCCACATAGGCGCGCGGCGTGCCGTAAAAATTCTCTACGTACTGCGCATACTCAATCAGCTCCTCCGCCCGGATCATCTCCTGGAATTCCTCTTTTGTCTTAAAAAAATAGTGTACGCCGTCCACCTCTCCCGGGCGCGGGCTGCGCGTAGTCGCCGATACGGAGAGTGCGTAATTGTCGTATTTTTCCAGCAGTGCAGAGACAAGTGTCCCTTTTCCTGTTCCGGCAAACCCGGAAATTACCAGCAATATTCCTCTAGCCTTCATCGTTCTCCCCTTTTCCGTCGTCTCCCATCGTCTGAAACCGCTTCGCCAGCGTCTCCGGCTGCAGCGAGGACAGGACAATACAATCGTTTTCCGTGACAATGACGGATTTGGTGCGCCTTCCCTGGGTGGCGTCGATCACCTTGCCAAGCTGTCTGGCATTCTGCACCATACGCTTCACCGGCGCCGCCTCCGGACCGACTACGGCAATGATCTTCGCCGTATTTATCACATTTCCAAAACCAATATTCATTAATCTAGCCAACTTCTTTCCCACCTATTCAATGTTCTGGATCTGTTCTCTCACTTTTTCAATTTCTGTTTTTAAATTGATCGCCAGATTGGAGGTCTCCAGGTCGTTTGCCTTGGATAAAATGGTATTCGCTTCCCGGTTCATCTCCTGCGCGATAAAGTCAAGCTTTCTGCCGACTCCGCCGCCGCGCTCCAGCTCCGCGCGCATACTGTCGATATGGCTCTTTAAGCGAACCGTCTCCTCGTCCGTACAGATCTTGTCCGCAAACACCACTACCTCGGCGGCGATCCTGCCCTCCTCGATCTGCGTATCTCCCAGAAGCTCGTGCACCTTATCGGTCAGCTTCTCGCGGTACGCCGCAATGATCTGCGGAAAGCGCATCTCCACTGCATCGACGTCGCTTTGCATGCCGTCCAGCTTTTCAAAAAGGTCGTGCTTTAAAGCTTCGCCCTCGCGGATGCGACTCTCCGAAAACTGTGTGCATGCTTCCTGCAGCGCGCCCTCCAGGATCGCCCAGAGTTCCTTTTCATCCACCACCTGCTCCTCCATCGTCAGAACCTCCGGGCATCTGCCAAGCGTGGATACGCTGATATCGTCCTCCAGCCCAAAAGCCTCCGACATCTGCCGGAAGTACCGGAGATATTCCGCGGCAATCCCCTCATTGTATTTCAGGGAAACGTTTTCCTCCGTCATGTCCTCGTAGGAAATAAAGACGTCCACCTTTCCTCTCTGAATATGGTTTTTCAGATATCCGCGGACTACCGACTCGAAATAGCTGAGCTTTTTTGGCATTTTGATGCTGACGTCAAAATACCGGTGATTTACCGCCTTCATCTCCACTGTGAATTTTCGTTCGCCCCGCTGATTTTCCCCGCGGCCGAACCCTGTCATGCTTTTTATCATTTTTTTAGTACCCTTTTTACGTATTATGGCATAAATAACCACTCTAAAACATTATACGGCAATTTGATTTTTCAGTCAATCGCTAATCATCATTCATTTCTAAAACCTTTGTAAACGAAAAACTTGCTTGTTTCCGGTGCATCTGCTATAATAAACGACGCTATACAGATGAAAGTATTATGCGGATGAACGGCGTGAAATCTTCCGAATCCCCTGTTTTATTTTAGAAAGGATAATTAAAATGGCTTTAGATGGAATTGTAATCTCCGCGGTGGTACAGGAGCTTAAAAGCTGCATTCTTGGCGGAAGGATCAGCAAAATCGCTCAGCCGGAACCGGACGAGCTGATGCTTACCATAAAAAACGAGCGCAAAACCTACCGTCTGCTGATCTCCGCAGGCGCAAGTCTTCCGCTCATCTATTTTACCGAGACAAACAAACCGGGCCCCTTAACCGCCCCCAATTTCTGTATGCTGCTGCGCAAGCACATCAGCGGCGGAAAAATCCTTGACGTCCGCCAGCCTGGTCTGGAGCGTATCATTCATTTTGATATCGAGCATTTAAACGAGCTTGGCGACGTCTGCCAGAAGACGCTCACCGTAGAGATCATGGGCAAGCACAGCAATATTATCTTCTGCAGCCCGGACGGGACGATCATCGACAGCATCAAGCATATTTCCTCGCAGGTCAGCTCCGTGCGCGAGGTACTGCCGGGACGCCGGTATTTTATTCCGGATACCCAGAACAAGCTTGATCCCCTCCATGTCACGCTTGACGCCTTTACGCTGGCAGTTTCCGGCAAACCGATGCCGCTTGCAAAGGCAATCTACACGACCTTTACCGGCATCAGCCCGCTGATCGCCGAAGAACTATGCCACCGCGCCTCGCTCGAATCCGCCCGCAGTGCGAACAGCTTTTCTGAAAACGAGCTGCTGCATCTGTTCCGCCAGTTTGAGCTTTTCATGGACAGTGTAAAGGAGCATGAATTTACGCCCTGCATCTTCACCCGTGGAAGCGAACCGGTCGAATTTTCCGTACTGCCGCTCACGATGTACAGCGACCTTCCAGAGACACCCTGCGAAAGCGTTTCCGAAATGCTCGAAACCTACTACGCGGCGAAGAATACCATCACGCGCATCCGTCAGAAATCCGTCGATCTGCGCAAAATTGTGCAGACCTCTCTGGATCGCGAACGTAAGAAATACGACCTGCAGCGAAAACAGCTAAAGGACACGGAAAAGCGCGACAAATACCGCGTGTACGGCGAGCTGATCAACACCTACGGCTACGGGCTGGAGCCGGGCGTCAAAAAATTCACGGCGCTGAATTACTACACGAACGAGGAAGTCACGATCCCGCTTGACGAGACATTAACTCCTCAGGAAAACGCCAGGAAATATTTTGACAAATACAGCAAGCAGAAGCGCACCTATGAGCATTTAAGCGGACTGATCCACGAGACGGAGGATGAAATCTCTCATCTGGAGTCCATCTCAACCGCTCTCGACATCGCGCTCTCGGAGGAGGATCTTGTACAGATAAAAGAAGAGCTGGTACAGTACGGATATATCCGCCGCCACGCCGGAGCGAAGCGCGTGAAAATTACCTCAAAGCCGTTCCACTATATTTCCTCGGACGGCTATCATATCTACGTTGGAAAAAACAATTATCAGAACGAAGAGCTTACCTTCAAATTTGCCACCGGAAACGACTGGTGGTTCCACGCAAAAGGCGCTCCCGGCTCACATGTCATCGTAAAGGCAAACAACGAGCTGCCGCCCGACTCCACCTTCGAGGAAGCGGCGCGTCTTGCCGCCTACTACTCCAAAAACCGCGCGGCAGAAAAGGTGGAAATCGACTATGTGGAAAAGAAGCATGTAAAAAAAGTGAACGGCGCAAAGCCGGGATTTGTCATCTATCATACGAACTATTCTATGGTGATCGATTCGGATATCCGCGGGATAAAAGAAGTGAAAGCGTAATGAAAAAACCTTGATTTCTCAAGGTTTTTTCTATGGAGCTGAGGGGAATCGAACCCCTGTCCGAAAGCCTATTCATTGCGGCATCTCCCATCACAGTCATTATTTTAACATTCCCTCCGCCAGACGCCTAATGACAGGCTTCTGGCTTTAGTAGCTTCATAAATTCTTCCGCCCCCGCAAAGCTTTGGGAGTGAAGTGCCTCACAGGATTTGATGCCGGTTGTTCAGGCTGTGAGCAACCTGAGTCCGACAGCAGCCATTAGGCTGCGTACGCTAACTGTTCGTCTGCGTTTATATTTAGTTTCCGGTTTACTGTGCGGTCCCGGCCCGCAGATGGCTTCCCCAACTTCAAAACCCCCGTCGAAACCAGTACAACCCCGCATATTCGTGCGCATTCTTTCGATTTCAATGTCACCGCACTACAAATGTTGTATGGCTGACAGACGATAGTTTGTGGATAACTATAGTATAAATGATGCCAACAGATACGTCAAGTGCAAATTTTTTGTATTTATCGCAGGTTTCGCACTTTAAATTCCTTCTCCGCCTCGCGTCTCTGGTCGCGCTTTGCAATATCCTCACGCTTGTCGTAGAGCTTTTTACCGCGTGCAAGACCGACCTCCACCTTTACCAGGCTTCCTTTAAAATAGACCTTCAGCGGAACAAGCGTCATGCCCTTTTCCTTCATCTTTCCGGTCAGCTTGTTGATCTCATAGCGGTGCATCAGCAGCTTGCGCTCTCGCAGCGGATCTTTATTGAATATATTTCCCTTCTCGTAGGGGCTGATGTGCATCCCGTAAATGATCACTTCTCCGTTGTCGATGCGGACGAAGGATTCCTTTATGCTGCACTTGCCCATGCGCAGGGATTTTACCTCCGTACCCGCAAGTGAAATCCCCGCCTCAAATGTATCCTCGATAAAATAATCGTGATACGCCTTTTTATTATTTGCAATCAGTTTGATAGATTGTGCTCCCACTTAACCTCACTCCTCTTCTGCCGACCGGCAGCATATATCCCTGTTCTGACTTATTCGCCCGCGTCCTGCTCCCCGTCGTCCGCCGCAATGCGGAAATCAATCGTGCGCAGCTCTTTGTCGGCGTCTGCGGCGATCACCTTCACCTTCTGCCCCATGCGGTAGACCTTTCCGGTCATGCTTCCTGTCATTTCGTAAGTCGTCTCATTGTAATAATAGCGGTCGTCGATCAGATTGCTGACATGCACCATGCCCTCAACCGTATTCGGCAGCTCCACATAAAATCCGTAATTGGTCATGCCCGAGATCACGCCCTCGAAGGTCTCTCCGATGTGTGCACGCATATATTCCACCTTTTTCATCTTGATGGTTTCGCGCTCCGCCTCGTCCGCGCGCCGCTCCGTCCTGCTGCATTGACTGGCAACGCCCGGCAAAAGCTCCTCGTAATGCGCAATGCGCTCCGGCGTCATGCGTCCGCGCAGGTTTTCCTTGATGATACGGTGGATCTGCAGATCCGGGTAACGGCGGATCGGC
>CABRSG010000191.1 GCA_902473545.1 uncultured Lachnospiraceae bacterium
GCTCCTCTGCGATCAGAAACCGCGATTCGAAAAGCCGCTCCTCGATTCTGCTCATCCCGTCCGCCCCGGTCAGAAAGACCATGAGCTGCGACTGCAGATCTGTCGGGAATCCCGGATACGGCTCCGTCCAAACAGCAGGAACCGGACGGCGTGCCCCTTCCGCATCCATACGGACTGCATCGCGAAAAGTCTCTATCCGGGCGCCCGATTTTTGCAGAATTTTTGTAAGCGTGCCCAGATGCTCCGGGCAGACGCCGCGCACGGAAATGTTTCCTCCGGTTCCCGCCGCCGCAAGCAGATATGTACCGGCGACGATCCGATCCGGCATCAGTGTATACTGTGAATCCCTCAGATCGGTCACGCCGGTGATCGTAAGCTTTCTTCGGCCGATCCCCTCGATCCTGGCGCCTTTCGCATTTAAGAAACGGCACAGCTCCGCGATCTCCGGTTCAAGAGCGCAGCCGTCGAGCACCGTCGTGCCTTCCGCGAGCACAGCCCCAAGGATCGCGTTCTCCGTCGCACCCACACTCGGGAACGCAAGGCGGACGCAGCAGCCGTGCAGACGAGCGCTTTCTGCAGATTCACAGCACGCTCCGGCGTACACGCCGATTCCTTCCTCCTCCGGCAGAATCTGCGCACCCATGCGCTCAAACACCTGCAGGTGCAGGTCGATCGGCCGCTGTCCGATCGTGCAGCCGCCCGGATAGGGCAGGCGCGCACAGCCGCATCTTCCGACCAGGCTTCCCATCAAAAGTACGGAAGCGCGCAGCCGCGTGGCAAGCTGCGGCAGGACGCGGCAGCTTGCTATTTCCCGCGCGTCTATGATCAGTGTCTGGCCTTCGCGCGTCACGGTACATCCAAGCCCGCGCAGGATCCCGCTCATATATTCCACATCCAGGATCTGCGGACAGCGGTGGAGTACCGTCGTTCCTCTGTGAAGAACCGCTGCCGCCATCAGCGGCAGGGCAGCATTCTTCGATCCCTGTATTGTCACTTCTCCGCACAGCGGAATGTTGCCCCTGGTCTGTATCCGATCCACACCCTTACCTCCGCACATACACACATACGTTAGTATATGCCGGAGTTTCCTTTTTGCCACCTGCTGACGGAGAGCGCCAGCCCCATTTCCGAGAGCAAAAAAAGCACGGAGGTGCCGCCGTAGCTGATGAACGGCAGCGTGATGCCGGTGTTCGGGATCGTGTTTGTGACCACCGCAACGTTTAAAATAACCTGAATAGCAATATGCCCCATGATTCCGGCACAGATCAGCGCTCCGAACAGATCGGGCGCGTGCGTGGCGATCACCATGAACCGCCAGAGCATCAAAAGAAAAATAAACAGCAGAAGCAGCGCGCCCATCAGACCAAGCTCCTCGCAGATGATAGAAAAGATCATGTCGTTCTGCGCCTCGGGCACAAACCCGAGCTTCTGCAGGCTCTCGCCAAGCCCTCTGCCAAAGAGTCCGCCGGAACCGATCGCATAAAGCCCCTGGATGGTCTGAAATCCCTTCTCATAGGCTTCCGGGTTGCGCCAGATGGCAAGACGTTCCAGGCGATACTGCTCCATACTCAGAAAAACGACAATAAATCCGACGCCCGTCGCTCCGATCCACACAAACTGCAGATATTTCGGATTGGAGACAAACGCCAGAATGACGGCGATTCCCAGAATGATGATCGCCGTGCTTAAGTTATTCGTACCGACCAGACCAACGATCGGCAGCACCAGCGCCACAACGCCGATCAGCAGCTTTAAGCTTCCCTGCTTTTTTCTGCGGGTGCTGATGAACCAGGCGAGAAACAGAATGACCGCCGGTTTTGCAAACTCCGAGGGCTGAAACGAAAGTGGTCCCAATGACAGCCAGCGCTTTGAGCCGTTGTAGGAATCGCCCACCAGCAGCACAGCGCCCGACAATGCCAGGGACATAAGATAGCCCCAGACGGCAAACCGGGAAAAGATGTGGTAGTCCATGCGGGAGATGATCCCCATAGCGGCCAGCCCAAGCGCTGTGGCGAATAATTGTTTTTTGAAATAGTAGCCGGCATCCAGAAAGCGGACGCTGCCGTTGTATGCGCTTGTACTTCGCAGTGTTACCAACCCGAAAACAACCAGGGCAAGCACAATTATCAGCAGTGTGAAATCCAGACTCTTCTTTTCCGGATGCACGAAACCACTCCTGTCAATTCTGTTTTATTTCTTCTCCAGACGGTGTACCATCTCTTTAAATACCCTGCCGCGCACCTCGTAATTCTGGAACATTCCCCAGCTTGCGCAGGCGGGCGAAAGGAGCACAGCATCTCCCTTTTGTGCGTGCTCCGCGCAGAAGCGGAAGGCTTCCTCAAAGGAATCGCAGAGCACGGTGTCTGTGAAGCCGCAGCGCTCCGCCGCCGTTCTGATCTTCTCGCGCGTCTGACCGATGAGCACAAGGTAGCGCACCTTGCCGTCAAACGCCCGGATCCACTCCTCGTAGTCAGAATTTTTATCGTAACCGCCGCCGATGAGCAGCGTCGGACGATCCATTGCCTGGATGCCCTTGATGGCAGCATCCGGGTTCGTTCCCTTGGAATCATTGTAGTAGACAACGCCGTTTACCTCAGCCACAAACTCGATGCGGTGCTCTACCGCCGTGAAGCGCTTCAGCACATAGCAGATGTCCTCCACGGAAACGCCGTATGCCAGCGCCATCGCCGCAGCCGCCATTACGTTCTCGTAATTGTGCTTTCCCGGAAGCTTCAGCTCTTTCGTGCTGCAGAAGGAGATGACTGAATTTCCGTCGCGGTATTCGATCATATCGCCGTTCAAAGAAATTCCTTTTTCTAATGTACGCAGGCTGCTGAAAAATATGACGCGGCAGGAAAGCGTTTCGCCGAATTTCCGCAAAACCTCATCCTCATAATTCAAAACGCAGGTATCCTCCGGCGTCTGATTTGCGGTAATCAGCTCCTTTACCCGTATGTATTCTTCCATGGTATGATGCCGGTTCAGATGATCCGGCGTGATGTTTAAGATCGCACTGACCTTCGGGCGGAACGCCTCAATGGTCTCCAGCTGGAAACTGCTGATCTCCGCGACTGTCACGGAATTGTCGGCGGTCTGCGTGACCATCTGTGTGTAGGGCGTACCGATATTTCCCACAATAAACACCGAATCCCGCACGTGCTCCATGATCGCGCCAAGCAGGCTGGTGGTGGTCGTTTTTCCGTTTGTGCCGGTGATCGCAAGCACGTCGCCGCGGCTGTTCTCATAGGCAAGCTCAATCTCTCCCCATATGGGCAGACCACGTTCCCGCAGAGTATTCACCAGCGGAAGGTCCGTGGGCACGCCTGGACTTAACACCACCAGAGAAAGCTGCGCTATCGCTTCCTCCGGCAGCTCGCCAAGATAAAGCTCCATCTCAGACTCGCCGAGCTTCTCGTAGATATCTTCTTTTTTTAAGGTCGCATTTCCGTCGAAAAGTACCGGACATGCGCCCATTCTTTTCAAGAGCTGCGCCGCGGCGATGCCGCTGATGCCTGTCCCGAAAACCAGTACCTTTTTATTTTGTAAATCCATGTCGTTCTCCTCCGTTTTTTGCAAAACCTATTTAAATCCCTACATCCCGCACAGGCAGATCAGGCACAGCAGCGCTGTGACTATCGTGAAAGCCGCCACGATCTGCGTCTCCGACCAGCCGCAGAGCTCGAAGTGGTGATGGATCGGAGCCATCTTAAAAAATCTTTTACCGCCTGTCTTTTTAAAGTAAGTGACCTGGATGATCACCGAGATCACCTCGATCATATAGATGAAGCCAAACACCGGGATCAGGATCGGGATCTGCAGCACATAAGCGCAGCCCGCCACAAAGCCGCCGAGCGCAAGGGAACCGGTATCGCCCATAAATACCTGCGCCGGATGCGAATTAAACAAAAGGAACCCTAAGAGCGCGCCGGTGACTGCCGCCGTGATCGGCTCGATCCCCGCCTGCGTTCCCATGGAGACAACCGTAAAGAACACCGCCACCATCGTCGTGACGCCTGTGGCAAGCCCATCCAGTCCGTCGGTGAAATTCACGCCGTTGACCGTGCCGAGCACCACCAGGTAGACAAGCGGTACCGTCACCCACACACAGTCAAAATACATTCCTCCGGTAAACGGCAGCATGATCAGCAAACTGTCAGGATCGACCACCAGTATGTAGATCACAAAGATCGTCGTAATGACAATCTGCAGGATGAATTTCTGCTTCGGCAGCAGTCCATCCGAGCGGCGCAGCACGACCTTCAGATAGTCATCCAGAAAACCGATGATCCCGAAGCCGAGTGTGAGGAACAGGATCGGAATGATACGCGGATAGCGCCCGATAAATAAAAGCGAGGTGATCAGCACGCTGATCAGAATGATCAGACCGCCCATCGTCGGCGTACCGTTTTTTTTCAGATGCGCCTCCACTCCATCCGTGCGCTCGGTATTTCCCACCTTCAGCCTGCGAAGGAAGGGGATCACAAAGGGGCTTAAAATCACACTGATGGCAAAGGCGATCAGCAGCGACCAGACTATTTCCAAACTTATCATTTTTTATCCTCCTGAAAAAGACTATATATTTAAATTATAAGTCTTTTTTCTCTATTAGGCAACCAAAACTTAGTGAACAGGTGTCACATCTTGTATCTCATCCTTCTCAATTCCAAGATACGGCAGGATATTTGCAAAAATTTCCTGTATGACCGGCGCAGCGATTGTTCCGCCATAGTAGACGCCCTGCGGATTGTGGATGACGCAAAGCCCGATGACCTGCGGATCGTCCGCCGGAGCAAAGCCGACGAAGGAGGATATGTATTTATTGGCGCTGCGCGGCAGCGTCTCGGAGGTAGCCGTTTTTCCGCCGATGTGATACCCCTCCAGATAGGCGTTTTTGCCGGAGCCGCCGTCCACTACCTGCTCCAGCACATAGCGCAGGGTTTCAGAGGTCTCTTCTGACAAAATCTGTTCCCCTTCCGGATATTCCAGCACCTTCAAAAGCGCTCCTTCGTTGTCGCGCACCTCCACGCCGAAATGCGGCGTAATGCGCCTGCCGCCGTTGATCA
>CABRSG010000192.1 GCA_902473545.1 uncultured Lachnospiraceae bacterium
GACAGTACTGCCCGCAGAGCTGCCGGTGCTTCCATTGCTGCCCGCAGAACTGCCAGTGCTTCCGTTGCTGCCGGTGCTTCCATTCTGCAGATAATTTCCGCTGACATAGCCGGTCTGCCCGTTATAAGTCACCTCTATCCAATTGCCTTCGCTGTTTCCTGTAACGGTGACGCCCTCGCCCACCTGGAGCGTGCCGAGGATATCCCCCTCCACGCCTGCGCTGCTTCTGACATTCACGCCGCCGGTGGCATACATCATGCTCGAAGCCTCTCCGGAGGTTCCCGCAGCGGACGTGCCTGCCGCATTCCCTGTCCCGGAAGCGTTCTGATTATCTGCATTCGTCTTTGTATCCGACGCCGTTTTCGATGACACCGTAAATGAATCCTTGGTTTTTGAAAATTGCTCGACAGTGATCGGCTGCTCGGTTTCTTTCGTCTGTGCTCCAAGCCCCGGCTCTGTCTCTCCTTCAACCTGCTGGCTCTGTTCCAGCAGGGACAGCCCGGTATTTGTCAGAAAAATACTGCCGCCCGCTGCCAGCACTGTTGCGCCGCAGATTCCTAAAATTGTTGATATTTTCCTCTTATCAGACATTTTCCTCACCTCTCATGTTGATAATAACACACCCACCTGTAAATGTCCAACCTTTTTGCTGCGGTTCATGTTTCCTTAAGATTCACAAGAAAATCTACCGAAAGTCATTTTCCCACGCAAAAGCCCGAAACAGTCCGCGCGCTTTCCTTCACAGCGGTGTCTGCTATTTCACCTACATCCTCTCCGGCGCTTCAAAGCCAAGCACTCCAATGCACGCTTCCAGAACCTCTCTTGTCAGACAGAGAAGCGAGATCCAGGACGCCTTCTGCGCCGCATTCTCCTCACTTAAAATCTTTGTTTCATGGTAGAAACGATTGAACGCATTCGCAAGGTCATAAATATAGGAACAAATCTTGTGCGGCGCCGTCTCCTCGAAGGCATTCTCCATCACGCCGTTGAAGCGGCTCAGCTCCAGCATCAGCGCTTTTTCACTGTCGTTTGCCGCAGCCAGTATGTTCCCCGCTGCCGCGCTGCCGCCCGCTGCCTGGTATTTATTTAGAATCGACTTAATACGCACGATCGTATAAAGAATATACGGTCCGGTATTTCCCTCAAAGGAAGTGAAGCGGTCGATATCAAACACGTAGTCCTTCGGCGCCTGGTTCGACAGATCGCCGTATTTGATTGCCGAAAGTCCGACGATCTTCGCCGTCTCCCGCGCCTCCTGCGGATCGATCTCATGGTTATCCATGATCTTGCGGTACATTTCTTCTTCAATATCGGCAATCAGATGCTCCAGACGCATCACACCGCCATCTCTTGTCTTAAACGGCTTGCCGTCCTTCCCATTCATTGTGCCGAAGCCGAGGAAGGATAGCTTTGTGTCCTCTTTTACAAGCCCCGTCTTGCGCGCCGTGCGGAACACCTGGATGAAGTGCATCTCCTGGCGCTTGTCTGTGAGATAAAAGATCTCGTCCGGATCGTAAAGATTCATGCGCTCCACAATGGTCGCAAGGTCGGTGGTCGCATAGAGCGAAGCACCGTCCGATTTTAAAATGATGCACGGTGGGATTTCTTTTGTATCGGTCTCCTCCTTCACATCCACCACCAGCGCCCCCTGGTCTTCGTGCGCAAAGCCTTCGTCCTTCATGCGCTGCACCATGTCGGGAATGTACGGCTGCGCGTCCGATTCGCCCTTCCAGAGGTCAAATTCCACATTCAGACGGCTGTAATTTTTTTTCAGATCAGCAATGGACACACGCATAATGTGCTGCCAGAGTGCACGGTAGCCCCGATTTCCCTGTTGGAGCTGCTTTGTCGCCTCCAGTGCCTCCTCGCGGTACTGCTCGTCCTCCTTCGATTTTTTGCTCGCCGCCGGATAAATTTCCTCAAGATCACTGATCGTAAACGGCGCCTCCTGCGGATATTCCCCGGTATAGCCCTCCTGAAAATATGCAAGCTCCGGCTGACGATACCGCAGCTCGGTGATGATCAGCCCCATCTGCAGACCCCAATCGCCCAGGTGTACGTCGCCGATCACCTCATGTCCCATAAAGCGCCCCATGCGCTTGATGCTCTCTCCAATGATCGCAGAGCGCAGATGCCCTACATGGAGCGGCTTTGCCACATTCGCTCCGCCGTAGTCGATGATGATCTTTCTCGGCTCCTTTGCCTTCTCCACAGACAGATTTTCGTCCGCCTGCATGTCGTTCATAAAGCCTGCCAGGTAATCTCCCTTCAACTTTAGATTAATAAAGCCGGGATTTACCGCCTCCGCTTTCTCAAACATCGCGCTGTCCTGTAAGGCAGCAACCACATCCTTCGCAATCATGATGGGAGCTTTTTTGTACTTCTTTGCTGCCGCCATCGCGCCATTGCACTGGAACTCGCATAGGTCCGGGCGGTTGGAAACCGTCACCTTCGCGTAGGACGCCTCCACGCCCGCCTTCTCAAATGCTGGTATCATTTCTTCTTCAATTAACGTAAGTATTTTCTTCATCTTCGCCAAACTCCTGTCTGTTAATCAAATGTCTACAGACGATTATACTGATAAAATCAATGTTTTTCAATCCTTTTTGTAAGAAGAAATAAAAACGGCGCCGCAAACCCCGTTTTTCGGAATTTATGCGGCGCCCTTCAGCTGCCCTTTCAACGGCTAACTGGTTGCACACTTGAGTCCATGTTTATCAAAGAGCAGCTTCATCTCACGGTTCAGATCGCGTATAAGCTGCAGACGGTCAGCCTCCTTACACTGCGCTGTAATCCTGATATTTACGCTGCCGTCGCCAAGCGCTGTGATACCCCTGTACACAGGTCCGTCTATAATAGCAGGAATCTTCTCCTTTATGTATGGCAGCTCCTGTTTCAGCATAGATTCCAGACGCTCCAGAGAGTCGCCGTACTGAACGTTGAAATCGCATGCCGCGAAGGAAAACTGTTTCGTCATATTGACGACCCCGCTGATCGCACTGTTGTTGATCACCTTAACATTTTTTCCGGGTTCCTCAATCTTCGTTGTACGGATACCGATTTCCATAACCGTACCGCGCCAATCGCCAATCGTTACGATATCGCCCACGCGAAACTCCCCTTCAAAAATGATAAACAGTCCTGCGATGATATCCGCCACCAGCTTCTGCGAGCCAAGGCTGATCATCAAACCGATAATGCCGGCGGAGGTGAGAAGCGTTGCCGTATCCACCCCAAGCAGCGCCAGGCAGTAATACAGCAGTAAGAGCACCGACGCATATTTCACAAAATTGCTTGTCAGGCGCGCCAGCGTCTCTCCCTGCGCGCCGGAGATTCCGGCCATAAGTCTCAGAATCCGCTGTATGAAGATGGTTGCCGCCGCTACCAGACAGATGATAAAGATACAGCCCGTAAACGCAAAGATATTTAAACCTTTTTCCCAGTTTCCGCTGACAATGTAGGAAAACATGGAATTGCTTCCGAAAATCCGGTCATTAAACAGGTAAACCACACAGATAATAAGCGCATATACGGAAAGCAGCGCCTTGAACACACTTGTCATCTTCTGCTCCGGCGTCTTTTCCGACCAGTCAAGTGCTGCATTGGACCATCTGCTGGAAACAGCCAGCGTGCGCTTCACCCCTCCATCCGGCATCACAACATCGATCACACGTTTTTCCTGCTTCTCCGCCTCATCGTCTCCGGCATCCCGGCTCTTCCCCGTAAAACGGCTGCTGCGGAAGCTGATAAACAGACCAATAAACAGCAGGAAGACCAGACTGACCGCCGTGGAAAGCAGCGCCATCGGAAGACCATTCGATGCAATCTCTCCCTCCGGAACACAAGCGTATAAATAGTAGCTTTCCGTTTCCACGCAGGAAGCGTAGTAACGTTCTGTTCCAATGGTCAGATAATCCGTAAAACCGTCGCGGATCTGGGATTCCTTCATTCCGCAGTCCGTCGCCAGATCTCCGATATAATTCTCCTTCGGATACCACGCAATAGTGAGATCCTCTTTATTAACCGCAAATGCAAAGCCCTGTGAGCCAACCTGGGCATTATCCAGAACCGCATCAATTTTCAGATTTTTCAGCGCGTTTTCCAGCTTATCCGGATTTACGCAAACTTGCACAAAGCCCTCCGGCACGCCTTCGTCATCACGGAGCGCCACTCCTACATACTGGAGATATTCTCCGAGCATATCATTCGGCCGTGCTTCCTGCACCAGATAATCTGCACCTGCCAGAAGTCTGTTGAATTCATAGGACTGATCCTCTTCATTCTGACTGAGCTGAAATCCCACTTCCGAAGCATTTGTCGCCGTAACGGTACCTGTTTCGTCAAAAACGCTGATGCTCTTCACATCCAGAACCTGGCTCAGCTTTGCCAGATCCGTGCGGTTGCGAAGCTCCGGTTTCTGTTTCAGAATGTACGCTGCGCTGCGGCATTTGTTCAGATAACGGGTATTATATTGCTCTTTAAGAAGATTTACATCCTCCTCATAGCGCTCAATCGTGGCCTGGAGTTCCTTCACTGACTGGCTGTTGCTCATGGAGCGGCGAGACAGGGAAAACAGCGTCTGCATATGCAGAGATACCAGAAGAACGCAGCACAGACCGATCACAGCGATCATCATGCTTTTTGTTCCCACAATGTGGTTGTACCAGAATACCCCCACCTTTTTGCAGACATTCTCCGGTGCTTCTCCCCGCAGCTCCTGATCGTGCATGACGAACATCGCATAGGCGGCCACCAGCGTGATGATCATGAAAAATACGCCAAGCACCACCGCAACTGTGATACCGCAGGAAGATTTGATTTCCTTTTCCGGGATCGCGCAGAGCACATAGGTATCGTCGATCTTTGTCACGCTTGCCAGAAGCTTTTCTCCGTTGATTTCCACCCACGCTTTGTTTTCGTCCTCCAGATCCTCTGTGCGGATTCCCGCATCCAGCGCGTCCTGTCCGTCCAGAGCCGAATCCGGATGATACCGGAAGGTGGAGTCTTTTGCAGATACCGCAAACGCATATCCGGTAGTTCCAACACTGATGTTGC
>CABRSG010000193.1 GCA_902473545.1 uncultured Lachnospiraceae bacterium
GCCGGCCAGCGGACCGAACCAGAGTCCGACGAGA
Source organism: uncultured Lachnospiraceae bacterium (assembly GCA_902473545.1). Taxonomy (GTDB): domain Bacteria; phylum Bacillota; class Clostridia; order Lachnospirales; family Lachnospiraceae; genus Marvinbryantia. Next base: position 35 of record CABRSG010000193.1, read on the forward strand.
ATGGTCGGCAGGCTGCTGATCGTGATCCGCGCAAAGCCAAGGTCGATCGAGATCACTTTGCTCAAAATGATCTGCATGGCAACCAGAAGCGCCATAAATACCAGTGTGCGTGTTTCGATTGTCGTCTTGTTATTTCTTTCCATAAAAATAACACCTCCATAATGTGATTCCAACGGATAAACCTTATCCGCCCCGAAAACACCGCCGTCCGCCGACATACAGACGGGGCATTTAGAGTAGATAAATAATATTCCCTCCACACTATGAGGCTTTCTCATATATGTAGCAACGGGTGCGGAAAAAGCATCGCAAACCCCGTGGGGCTTTTCGGTTCAGGGCGACTCCCCAGCCGCTGACAACTTAACGCGCTTATTCCTACTTCGCTATTATTTATTTATCGTCATTATACCACAGTGCCCGCGTTTTTCAATACTAATTCGGCAAATTGTGTAAAGTTCAGCCACAGACCGCCTGCATGGCAGTCAGTTGTATAATTGCCGCCGCATCTGTGCATACTCACACTATGAAAAACTTTTTAAAATGCGGTGTATCCGGCTGGTGTCTGGAGATCCTCTGGACCAGTCTCGACTCCCTCCGCCGCGGGGAATTTAAGCTGATGGGACAGTCCTCCATCTGGATGTTTCCCATCTACGGCATGGCTGCCGGCATCCGCCCGCTCTCGGTGCTTTTTGCTCCGCTCGGCGTGATAAAGCGCGGGTTGATCTATATGAGCGGCATTTTCAGCATGGAATATCTGACGGGATCGTTCCTGCAGAAAAGGGGCATCTGTCCGTGGGATTACAGCGACGCGAAGCTGAATTACCGCGGGCTGATCCGCCTGGACTACGCGCCCTTATGGTTCCTCACCGGGCTTTTTTATGAAAAGATTTTAAAAACGTGATTTTTATGCTTCCCTTCCGTCCCATTATAGTGTATACTTGTAACGATCAGCAGGTCTGCCGCCTGTCATGCAGACTGCGAGAAAATATGGGAAAAGGAGATGCAATTTATGAGACACTTAATGAGCCCTCTGGACCTCTCCGTTGAGGAGCTGAACGACATTCTGGACCTGGCAGACGATATCGAAGCCGATCCGAAAGCCTACGCTCACAAATGTGATGGTTTAAAATTAGCCACTTTGTTTTATGAACCAAGTACAAGAACGCGACTCAGTTTCGAAGCAGCAATGATGAATCTGGGTGGCAATGTACTTGGTTTTTCTTCGGCCGCCAGCTCCTCCGCCGCCAAAGGCGAGAGCGTTTCCGATACCATCCGTATGGTATCCTGCTACGCCGATATCTGCGCAATGCGCCACCCGAAGGAGGGTGCGCCGCTGGTCGCTTCCACAAAATCCTCCATCCCGGTCATCAATGCCGGTGACGGCGGTCATCAGCACCCCACACAGACGCTCACCGATCTGATGACCATCCGCTCCCTGAAGGGACGGCTTGACAACCTCACCATCGGTCTCTGCGGCGATCTGAAATTCGGGCGCACGGTTCACTCTCTGATCCACGCTATGATCCGCTATCCGAATGTAAAATTCATTCTTATCTCCCCGGAGGAGCTGCGCATTCCCAGCTACATCCGCGAGGATGTCCTTCAGAAAAACCATATCCCGTTTGAGGAGGTGGTCCGCCTGGAGGAGGCGCTGCCGAAGCTTGATCTGCTCTACATGACGCGTGTACAGCGCGAGCGCTTCTTCAACGAAGAAGACTATGTCCGCATGAAGGATTTCTACATTCTGGACAAAAAGAAAATGGCGCTTGCCGGGCCGGACATGCTGGTGCTCCACCCGCTCCCACGCGTCAACGAGATCTCCGTCGAGGTGGACGACGACCCGCGCGCGGCTTATTTTAAACAGGTACAATACGGTGTCTACGTAAGAATGGCACTGATTCTCACACTGCTGAAATGGAGGGATACCACATGTTAAACGTAGGCGCATTAAACGAGGGCTTCGTGCTCGACCATATCGAAGCCGGAAAGAGCATGACCATCTATCACTATCTGCATCTGGACAAGCTGGACTGCACCGTGGCGATCATCAAAAACGCGGTCAGCAACAAGATGGGCAGAAAGGATATCATCAAGGTAGAGTGCCCGATCGATATGCTGAACCTGGACATCCTCGGTTTCATCGACCACAACATCACCGTCAACATCATTAAGGACGGCAAAATCGTGGAGAAAAAGGACCTTTCTCTCCCGAAAAAGATTGTGAATGTCATCAAATGCAAAAACCCGCGCTGTATCACCTCTATCGAGCAGGAGCTGGACCACATCTTTATCCTGACAGACCCGGAAAAAGAGGTGTACCGCTGCAAATACTGCGAAGAGAAATACCGCGGAAAATAAAAACCTGCGCGGCATCTGTCCGCAAAAAGCATCCCCGCAGCCTGCGCTGCGGGGATGTTTTTCTAAAATCTATATCGTTCAGCGGATTACCATGAGCGTCAGCAATATGACAGATACTGCACACCAGACAAGCTGCGGTATACCGATGCGGCCAGGAAGAGAACGAACATCCTCTTTCTCTTTTTGCTCTGCCAGTGCCGTAATCACGTAGCAGACAGTTCCCAGCGCCGCTCCGGCTGCCAGATTCGAAAGGAGTAACGTTCCGGCTACCGTTGTCATAAAGGGTGCGGTTTCTGTAAATTTTTTCAGCTCGGGGTACATACTGCCAGCTATCATGGATACTCCGACCAAAACCATAACAATATCGGCAACTACAAATCCGGTTTCCGCCATAAGCTGCATCACCGTTCCGTAGTGACCATACAGATGGATACAAGGAATCCGATGGATGCCACCACCGACGCCAGTCCCGACTTCGCTCCGTCCCTTCCGGCGGCGACGGATTCTTTTCCGATGCTTACCGGCGTCGTGCCGATCAGCGGAGCAGCGATGTTGATAACCGCGTTGCATAGAAGCGCCTTCTGGACATCCTTCTGCTCGTCGGCGTCAAATAACCCGGTGGCTTTTGATACCGCCTGCAGCGCCGCCTCCGATTCGTACATATTCAGCAGCAGGAAGGTAAGGATTCCCACCGCAAACAGCAGCGCCACACTTCCGCCTGCTTCTGTGTAGGCGCTGAAATCCGAACCTTTCGTAAGCACCCTGGTAAAGGAAAAGCTCTTTAGCATAGCGGACAGATGCGTCTGCATAGCGTCCTCGCTTCCCATCATCCACAGGCGTCCCCAGAGGGAATCCAGCGCAAATTTCTTTGTCTTCCAGTCAAAGCATACCCGGAAGATGCTCACCAGCAGATAAAATACCGTGCCTCCCATAAGGGAAATAAAAAATGGACGTTTCGTGCGCTGGCGGACAATAAGAAACAATATTACTGTAAAGATCACCGCGATCGTTCCAATCAGCAGCAGCGGATGATACTTATCCGTGGAATAGGAATACTGCGAAAGCGCCACGCCGCCGGAGAGCAGAACGTTCTCATTTTCCGTAAGACCATTGGTGCCCGCACCGTAAATGGTGATATTGCTTGCCGTCAGGTTTACGATTCCGGTAAGCTGGAGGGCGATCCACGCCATCAAAAGTCCGGAGGCTGCCGGAAGCGCCCTGCGCACAGGTCTCGGCAGTGCCCGGAAGATAAACTGCTTTACTCCCGGCACCACCGCCAGAGCAGTGTATATGATGGAACTGATAAAACACACAAACAACAGATTATAGTAGTTCAGCCCCGTCTCAATTCCGATCATGGATACCAGCACCGTGGAAATGCCAAGCCCGGAGACCTGCACCAGCGGCAGTCTGGCAATCAGACCGATCAGAAGGCTGCCGGCAAACGCGATAATCATGGAAAGGAACCAGGTCAGTGCATAATATTCTCCGTTGACGGCGATCTGCTGCGAGGTCGCCGCCGCATATTCCCCGGAAATACTCAGCTTTGCAATTAGCTGCATATTGATAAATAATCCGCAGACCGACAGGAAAAACATGCCGAGTCCGGCTGTAATCTCCTTCCCAATCGTTCCGCCTCTGTCTTTGTAGTGAAAAAATCTGTTCATCATAACCTCCACTCCTTCTAATCTTTTATTCCAGCAGCAGTCCGGAAATTCCCTGGGCTGCAGCGGTATCCACGCGGTCCTCCTGCTGCCCCGGATTTGCCCCAGGCATATCCATCAGTGTCGGATCTGTCCACAGCTCTGTCTTAACTGCCGTATATTCCTCGGTGCACTCCCCGTCTGTCAGCGTGATTTCCAGCGCCGTGCTCACCTGGGAGTCTTTTGTGTAATCGTCCTTCGACAATGCCTGCGCCGTCACATAATACGTGCCCGGCTCCAGATTATAGGTATAAATATCATTTTTAAATGCAAACGTTGATTCGTTGCTGTCAGAAGTAATCGTGTAAAAATGCGGTCCCTCCGACGTGCTCCACCCATGCTGCGCCGGAAAGGTCCAGCGTGCCGGAATATTCCCCCGTCTTGCCTCCATTGATTCTTTTCGAGCTTGTAATGTATTCACCCGTCACGTTGCCGTTTTCATCCAGTGCATAAAACCGCACAAAGTAATAGCCCACTCTCTCATCCGTCGCGTTGAAGGAATATTCCCCCGTGTTCGGATCGATCTGAAAATCGGTCGGCGCGCCAAGCTGATCCTCAGATGCTTCCGCCGCCTGCTCAGCCGCCTCTGCCACTTCTGTCTCCGGCGTCTCTGCTTCTGCCGCCTGCTCTGCCGCTTCTGTCGCCACTTCCCCGGCATATGCCGCGGACGGCACCGCCGCAGAAAGTCCCGCGCATAAAACAAGCGCCCACAATTTCTTTCTCTTCATCTCACGTTTCCTTCATTATTCTCTTTTTATTCCAGCAATTCCCCGTATATCTCCTGGTCACCTGCGAAATCCGTCCGGTCTGTCTGCGCGCCGGCGCTCGCGTACATGCGCTGGAAGCCGTATGCCGGATCTGTCCACAGCTCTGTGGAAGCCGCCGTAAATTTTTCCGTGCTCTCTCCCTCCGTAAGGACGATTTCCAC
>CABRSG010000194.1 GCA_902473545.1 uncultured Lachnospiraceae bacterium
ATATTAAAGCTCCCCTGCATTTTTAAGGAAAACTGCTCCGTAAACTGCGGGCACGTCACCTCAAAGGTCTGTCTGTGATTCTTTTCCGGAAGGATCCGGTAACGTACCTGCGCCCCGTAATGCTGTCCGAATGTAACTATCGTTTTTGCCTTCTGCGCCTCTTTTAAGATTCTCTGCGCATGATCGCTGTCCAAATTGACGCACGCTGTCTCACACTGCTGAAAGATCGCCATTTTTGCGTCGAAATAATCTTTAAAATCCCGATGCTCTGACGGACTGATGTGATCCTCCGAGATATTCAGAAAAACCCCCACCTGGAAGCGCAGCCCATCCACCCGGTGATACCGGAGCGCCTGGCTGGAGGTCTCGATCGTCATGTATTCGCTCCCGGCTTCCTTTACCCGCGCGATCATCTCGTAGAGCACCGGCGCCTCCGGCGTCGTCATCACCGCATCCGAGCGGTCGATGCCGTCAAAATTTTCCACGCTGGAGATCAGCCCGGTCCTCTTTTTGCCCTTCTCCCGCTGCCACTCGTCCAGCATTGCCCGCAGATACCAGGCCGTCGTCGTTTTTCCCTTGGTTCCGGTAATACCCGTGAGCTTTGGTTCACCCGGCTCATATGCAAAAAACGCTGCCGACACCACCGCCATCGCCCTGCGAATATCTTTTACGATAAAGCCCCGCACCGATTTCGGCGTGCCCCAGCGCTCCTCGCTCATATAAGCAATGCAGCCGTATGCAACCGCCTCCAGCAGGTATTCCGGCAAAAACTCCGCGCCCTTACATATAAAGAGCGTACCGGGAACTACCTCCCTGGAATCGCAGGTGACCCATTCGATCTGCGCCTCCTCTTCGTTTTTATCTGCACGGCTAAGAAGCCCCGCCTCCTTCAAAATATATTCTATATCATGTGTTGTAAGCATGCCAGTCACTCCCTCCCGTCTGTTTCTATGGAAAGGATAATCCCTGCATGCATCAAAATCTTCTCAAAACTGTATCATAGTTGTATCATTTTAAGTAATATTTCACATTCCGTCAAAATATTCCTGCTCTATGTCGTTTCCGGAAGGCCAATCACGCAGCACGACACTGAACAGGTCCGTGCCAGACAGCACGTCCACACTATTCCAGTAGCCCTCCGTTCCATCTCCGTAATACAGCCCTTCCAGAAAAATCCCCGGATTGGCCGTCGGTCCAAATACAACCGCAAGACCAAAGCCTGCCGCTGAAGCCGGGTATCCGACACTCTCCAGATAGTTTGCACCCGCTATCACGCGCCGCTGCGCGACTGTCTGAAAGGAATCATATTCCAGACTTACATCCAGCTCCAGCATCCCCGGATAAGACGTCACCTCAACCTCGTCTGCGCCGCAGACTGCGGCAAAATCCATACCGGAAATATCCGGAGCGTCCGAAAAAGCCTGCCCGTCATTTTCCATCAGCTTTTTCTGCATATCCGCCTGGGAAGCGTATCCAAGCTGCTGCGCCATATATTCCTGCACATTGTTTCCTACAACCGACATGTAGTACGCCTTTTTCGTTTCAATATCCAACATAATCGTAATGCAGCCGTTTTGTCCATCGTCCATCAGGAAATCCTCCGCCAGGGAAAACGAAAAAATCGATATCGGTATCACATTTTCTCCCGCTAAAAGTGCCCGGGTTTCACTGTAGAACATACTGTTCTCCGAAAAATTAATCTGTTTCTCCGTCAGAGGAAGCAATCCGCTCTTCCGCCAGGCGTCGGCCTCTTCTCTGCACGCCTGCACAAGCTCATCCATATGCGTCATAACCGTCCAGTTCCACGCCTCACCAGTTTCCCAGAAAAAGTCCGTACACGCCTCCAGCTCCTGCCATCTGGCGATCTGATCCAGCACGTCTCCGTCCAGGAAATCAATCTCCTGCCGGTCCGAGAGCTGCACCTGCCCGATCAGGCGCTTGTCCTGCCATTTTCCGTATGCCTCCGGCAGGAACCAGGCGGCAGCGATGCACAGCGCCAGGATCGCAATGCCTGCCGCATATGCCAGAATTGTTTTTCGTTTGTTTTTATCCGACATCTCTCCTCCTGCGCCTTCTCTGCTCCCGCTGCTTCATCTGATTATTTCTCAGACAAACTGTGACTTTCGTTCCCTTGCCCTGCTCGCTCTCTATCTTCCAGAGTGCTCTGTGCACCTCAAGGATCTTCCGGCAAAGCGCCAGACCAAGTCCCGCTCCGCCCTCCTTGCGCGCACGCGATTTATCCGCCATATAAAACGCCTCCGTGATACGGCTGAGCGATTCCGCCGGTATCCCTCGCCCCTCGTCCTGCACCGTGATGATGTAGCCGGAAGCATTTACATAACCGTTCACCCAGATATGCTGCCCGCTTTCCGACGCCTTCCGGGCATTGTCCAGGAAATTGATAAACACGGTAGACAACAGCTCCTTATCTCCGTAAATCGCGCCCTTCTGCGCCTGGATCACCAGAGAAATCCCCTTTTCCAGCATTGCGGGCATTACGGTGCTGCCAACCTCCTGCAGAAATTCCGGCACGGATATCTCTTTTTGCAGGAAGTCCTGTTTGCCGACCATCGTCATTTCCAGCAGCTTATAGGAGAGCGACTGCAGTCGCTTGCCCTGGTGATAGATATAATTTGCACACATATCTGTTTCTTCTTTAGAAAGCTCCATCTGCCGCAGAGTGTCCGCGTAGCCGATAATAGAAGTGAGCGGCGTTTTCAGCTCATGCGCAAATGCCGAGGTGAATTCCTCCTGCCGCTCCACCTCGCTCTGCAGCCTTTCCATCTGCGCGCTCATGGCGTCCGCCATCCAGTTAAAATCCGCCGCCAGAGAGCCGATCTCATCGTGACTTTTCACCTCTGCGCGCACGCCGTACTGTCCGCCGGCAAAGCTGCGCACCGCTGCGGAAAGCTTCCGCACATTTTTCATGACGGTAAAAATGACGATCAGCATGAGACCGCCCGCTGCCAGGCAGACGAACAGCATACTCGTCTGATACCTGGCGTACATCTCAGAACGCCCGTCATACAAATTGGTGATATCCGCCGTTGTTTCTATGTACTGCGAAAAGCTGGTCGCACTCATAACGACCAGATACGTCTTTCCGTTCCGCTGCACCAGTTCGTACCCGGTATTATTTTCCGCCGTCAGGCGCTCCCGGATATCGTGAAGAACGCGGATACCGCTGTCCTGATACAGTATATTGCCGCTTTCATCGTAAATACGCGTATCTGTCTCATCCTTACTGTCGTGGCGGTGAAAGCTTTTCCCCAGCCAGTCCGTGGACACCTGCTTTAGCTGCTGCTCGGACAGATTATAACGGGTAATCTCGTAGGAATTCTGAAAAAGCTGATTTTCCGCCATACAGCGCCCGATCTCCTGCTGCAGGCTTCGCTGAAAGCTGTCCTGGATCACCCAGGAGCCCGTCAGTGTCAGAAACAATATGAAAATGGGTGTTGTTAAAAAAAATAATTTCCAGGATAGTTTCATGCGTCCTCCTGTTTTGCGTTACACCTCCAGCCGGTAGCCGACCTTGTAGATAGCGGTGATATGCTCCTCCAGACCAAGCTTTTTCTTCAGACGCTGCACATGCAGATCGACCGTCCTGCCGGCGCCGCTGTATTCGCCGCCCCACACGCTCTCGTAAATAGTCTCCCGGTACAGCGCGCGGTTCTTGTTGCGCAGAAACAACAGCAGCAACTCGTATTCCTTCGTCGTCAGATCTGCTTCCCTGCCGCCGCGCGTCACCCTGCGCGACTGCGTATCAATTTCAATGTCAAACAGCTTTATTTGCTGCTCCGTTTTCTTATAGCGGCGCAGCACTGTCTCCACGCGCGCCAGCAGCTCGGTAATCTCAAAGGGCTTTGCGATGTAATCCTCCGCGCCCATCCGCAGCCCCTTTACCTTCTGCTGCGTCTCGCCCATTGCCGTCAGAAAAATCACCGGAATATCTGCCGACTTCGCATATTCCAGCACCTCATAGCCGTTTAGTTTTGGCAGCATGATATCCAAAAGGATCAAGTCGTAGCTCTTTTCCGCGATCCTATCCGCCGCCTCCTCACCATCAAAGGCAAGCTCGCACTGATATCCCGCTTTCACCAGATTCATACGGATCAGATTCACGATCGCCTCTTCATCCTCCACAATCAAAATCTTAATCACTTTCTCTTCCCCTTTTGCGTCTATGAAAACGCACCCTCGTATAAAACTACTTTCATCATACCGTAGCGGGGGTAAAAAAACAACCCCGATTTGCCAAACGCAAAGAGACGGCAGAAATCTCTGCCGCCTGAAATTTAAACCGTTGTAATGATTGCCGAAGCAAGCGCCTCCTCCGAAAGCTCCTGTCCGATACCAGGGCGATCCGGTACGGTAAAGCATCCGTTCTCCGGCTGGTAATCATATTTGCAGGAACGAATATTTTCCTCCAGAAGAGCCGCTGCATGGTGTTCGTGGATCAGATAGTTCGGAATCACCGCCTCAAGCTGAAGCGCAGCCGCCGTAGCAATTGGTCCTCCGCAGATATGAAGCTGTACCGGAATATCATAGACATGCGCCATGTCACAAATCTTTTTTCCTTCTGTCAGTCCGCCGGTATTGCCCAGATCCGGCTGGATCACCTGCAGCGCGTGCTTCTCAAAGAACGGACGGTATCCCCATCTCGTGTAGATGCGCTCCCCGCTCGCCACCGGAAGCCTGATGTTCTGCGAAACAAACCTCATATTCCCGTCGTTCATCGGGGTGGTCGGCTCCTCGTAATAGAAACAGTTGAACTGCTCAATCTCACGCGCAAACTGGATCGCACTGTTTGCATCCGTTTTTGCATGAAGCTCGACGATAATATCCACTTCATCCCCGACTGCCCTGCGAAGTGCCGCCAGACGCTTTACCGAAAGGCGTAAATGCTTCTGATCCATGATCCCATAGGTCCGATGCCCATACCACACGCCCTGGTCGTCAAATCCCACCGGATCGACCTTCACTGCATCATATCCGTCCGC
>CABRSG010000195.1 GCA_902473545.1 uncultured Lachnospiraceae bacterium
CGGCAGGCGCCAATGTCTGCATGATGGGAAGCATGTTTGCAGGCTGCGATGAGAGTCCGGGAACTTTTGAACTTTATCAGGGAAGAAAATATAAGGTTTACCGCGGCATGGGTTCCATTGCGGCGATGGAAAACGGAAGCAAAGACCGTTACTTCCAGGCAAACGCAAAGAAGCTTGTACCGGAAGGCGTAGAGGGACGTGTGGCATACAAGGGCAGCGTGGAAGATACCGTGTTCCAGCTTATGGGCGGTCTGCGTTCCGGTATGGGATACTGCGGCGCGCCGACAATCGAGGATCTGAAGCAGAACGGAAGATTTGTAAAGATCTCTGCGGCTGCTCTTAAAGAGTCTCATCCGCACGATATTCATATAACGAAAGAGGCACCGAATTACAGTGTTGATGAATAAATATCTGGACAATTTAAAAAAAGGCGTAGATCTTCGCGAGTCTGCGCTCGGATTAAAAGAAGAGATACGGAAAACACACAGTGGGAAAACCCTTGCAAAAGAGCTTGCAGGGGATTTCTCTGTGTTCACAGAGCTTTTGAAGCATGAGGACCCTAAGGTGCGAAAGAATGTGGCGCTGGTGATGGGAGAACTGGGAGAGGAATCTTTAAAGCCTATCCTCTGGGAAGCATATCAGCGGGAGGAAATTCTTTATATCCGCGCAGATTATTTAAAAGCGCTCTCACAATATGACTGTACGCCTTATCTGGAGGCAGTCAAGGCGCGCATGGAGGAGCTTGACCGTATCGCGGTGACGCCGGAGGAGGAAAAGCATGTCTACTGTGAGCAGACGGCGCTGAAGACTGTCCTTGTAAAGACGGAAAGAATCCGAAAGCATACCTTTACGGCGTGGCATGAGCGATTGGAAATCATTCTGCTCGCGAACCGGGAACATCGCGAGGCGACGGCGGAACAGCTCTATCAGCCGGAAAAAGTGCGTCTGCTGGCTGGCGGCGTGCGTTTTGTGACCAATAATCTGGAGCGTGTGCTCCCTATCCGTACTTATACAGAAATGCTGTTCCCGATTCCGGGTCTTGAGCTTCTGGAAGGAAGTCCCCAGAATATGGCGGAGCAGCTTGCGCATTCGCAGATGCTTCTGTTTCTGAAAAAATGTCATAAGGAGGATCAGCCGTTTTATTTCCGCCTGGAGGTGCGCGCGCAGATGGTACCTGAGCAGAAGGTAGATCTGGTGAAAAAGCTGGCGCGTGCATTGGAAAAAGAGAGTGATCGTCAGCTCTTAAACGCGCCGGGAGGTTATGAAATAGAGCTGCGTCTGGTGGGTAATCGGGAAGGGCGTTTCATTCCGCTGCTCAAGCTGTTTACCATAAAAGACAGACGGTTTTCTTATCGCGTGGAATCGCTTCCGGTATCCATCGCTCCGGTGAACGCGGCGCTGATCATGTATCTTGTGAAGGACTATCTGCGGGAGGGCGCGCGTGTGCTGGATCCGTTCTGCGGCGTCGGAACGATGCTGATCGAGCGCAGGCAGGTGGCGACGCCGAGTGTACTGTACGGCGTGGATATCATGGAGGAAGCTGTGCGGAAGGCGCGCAAAAACAGTTCTCTGGCGCATGTGCGATCTGATTATATTCACCGTGATTTCGCTGACTTTACACATGAGAAGCCGTTTGATGAGATTGTGACCAATCTTCCGGCAGCCAGCAGGCTGCGGAATGTTGAGAGCGTTGCGGCGCTTTATGACCGTTTCCTTGAATATATTCCTCGGGTGGCGAGAAGCGGCGCAACCATTGTGGCATATACGCCCGACTATGGAATTTTGAAACACAGTCTCGAAGAGCATGGACGGTACTACATCAAAAAAACGTTCTGCATCAATGAGCGGGAGGGAAGTTTTGTAGTAGTATTCCGATTAAAATAGAAAAATAAAAAAATTTCAAAAATAGTGTTGACAAATTCGGATGCATGTAGTATAGTATTGATTGTCGACGGGAACAAGATAATGAAACAAAGTCGACAATATGCGCGAGTGGCTCAGTTGGTGGAGCGCGACCTTGCCAAGGTCGAGGCCGCGGGTTCGAGTCCCGTCTCGCGCTCTGAAAAATCCAGTTAAATACTGGATTTTTTGTTGTCTTAAATGATTTTGACTGTCCCGGACTGCGCAGCATCTGTTTAGAAAGATATTTCAGATATCAGCATTTTTTAATATTTTTTTCCTTGTACATTTTCTCAGATATTGGTATAGTGGTATAGGACTGCAGGTGCAGCAGCACAGACATTGAACATACATTAACTGGAGGAAGATAAAATGGGCGGATTTTTTGCAGTGGCTTCAAAAGTGGATTGTGTATTTGATTTGTTTTTCGGCGTGGATTACCATTCTCATCTCGGCACGCGGCGCGGCGGCATGGCTGTTTACGGAAAGGAAGGTTTCGACCGGGCAATTCATAATATCGAAAATTCTCCGTTCCGCACGAAGTTCGAAAAAGACGCAAATGAAATGAAAGGATATATGGGGATCGGCTGTATCTCGGATTATGAGCCGCAGCCGCTGCTGATCCGTTCCCATCACGGCACTTACGTGATCTCTACGGTAGGCAAGATCAATAATATGGAGGAGCTTACAAACGAGCTTCTGTCCCGGCACACGCATTTCATGGAGATGACGAGCGGGGAGATCAATGCAACCGAGCTGGTTGCTACACTTATCAATCAGAAGGAAAATATCGTGGAGGGCATCCGGTATGCGCAGGAAAAGATCGACGGCTCTATGACGCTGACGGTGCTGACGCCGAAGGGCGTTTATATTGCCAGAGACCGCCTGGGCAGGACGCCGGTGGTGATCGGAAAGAAGGAGGGCGCTTTCTGCGCTTCCTTTGAGAGCTTTGCATACTTAAATCTCGGATACGACGATTACCGCGAGCTGGGACCGGGAGAGATCGCCGTCATGACGCCGGAGGCGGTAGTGACGCTTGTGCAGCCCGGAAAAGAAATGAAGATCTGCACTTTCCTCTGGGTATATTACGGATATCCGTCCTCGTCCTACGAGGGCATCAGCGTGGAGCAGATGCGTTACCGCTGCGGCGAGCTGCTGGCGGAGCGCGACAATGTGCGCCCGGATACCGTGGCGGGCGTGCCGGATTCCGGAACGCCGCACGCGATCGGCTATGCAAATAAGTCAGGAATTCCGTTTTCCAGACCGTTTATCAAGTATACACCGACCTGGCCGCGCTCCTTTATGCCGACGATGCAGAGCCAGAGAAACCGGATCGCAAAGATGAAGCTGATCCCGGTGCATGATTTAATCAAAGGAAAACGGCTTCTGCTGATCGATGATTCTATCGTGCGCGGCACGCAGCTTCGCGAGACGACGGAATTTCTTTATCACAGCGGGGCGAAAGAGGTGCATATCCGCCCGGCATGCCCGCCGCTGATTTACGGCTGTAAGTTCTTGAATTTTTCCCGTTCCACGTCGGAGATGGATCTGATCACCCGCCGGGTGATGAAGCGGTTTGAGGGGGACGAGGCGGAGAAGCATCTGCAGGAATACTCCAACCCGGATTCTGAGCGCTATCAGAAAATGGTAGAGGAAATCGGACGCGAGATGAATTTCTCCTCCCTGCGCTATCACCGTCTGGACGATATGATCAGATCAGTCGGCATTGACGCGTCAAAGCTCTGCACGTACTGCTGGAACGGAAAAGAGTAAATGAATTGAGGTAGAAAATGAACAAATGGAATTATCACGGGCTCTCCGTCGCGGAGGTGGAAGACCGTGTGTCGCTTGGGCGTTCCAATAAGACGGATACCAGTGCTTCAAAATCGAAGAAGGATATCATTAAGGAACACACGCTGACATATTTCAATTTTTTAAACCTGTTTCTGGCAATTCTGATTGCCGGCACGGGACAATTTAAAAATATGACCTTTATGGGCATCATCCTTATCAATACGCTGATCGGCATCGTGCAGGAGTTCCGTGTGAAAAAGCTGATCGATAAGATATCGGTGATGACCGTGACGCAGACCGACGTTATCCGTGACGGGGAGCTGCAGAAGGTTGCCGTGGAGGATGTCGTGATGGACGACATCATTGTGGTGGAAAATGGCAACCAGATCTGCGCGGACTGCACGGTGCTGGAGTCGGATGGCATAGAAGTAAACGAATCCATGCTGACGGGAGAGTCGAAGCCGGTGAAAAAGAAGCCGGGAGATACGCTGATGTCTGGCAGCTATCTTGTTGCCGGCAGCGGCGTCGCCAAGGTTTTTCACGTCGGTGAGGACAACTACGCGGTGGCGCTTGCGAAGAAGGCGCGCATCAAAAAGCGCGCGTCCTCGGAGATGCAGGAGACGATCAAGAAGATCATCAAGATCGACGGTGTTCTGCTGATCCCGGTCGGCATCCTTCTGTATCTCTCGCAGAGCGGCGTGGAGGGCATCACTACAGCAGATGCTGTGGTAAACACCGTTGCCGGGGTGATCGGAATGATTCCGGAGGGGCTGGTGCTGCTCACCAGTATTTCTTTTGTGCTCGGCGTCGGGCGTCTTGCGACAAAAAAAGCGCTTGTGCAGGAGATGGAATCCATCGAGTCGCTGGCACGCGTAAACGTGCTCTGTCTGGATAAGACCGGAACCATCACGACCGGCGATCTGGATGTGGTGGAAGTTGTCCCGCAGGGAGATACATCCGCGGAACGTATAGAAAAGATCATGGGAGAGTTTTCCTATATCTTTGACGATGTAAACAGCACGCAGGAAGCGCTGAAAAAGCGTTTCCCACAATCGAAGGAGTGGAAGGTATCGCAGAAGATCCCGTTCTCCTCCGACAGGAAATACCGCGCTGCCGGATTCGAGGAGCAGGGGGCGTTTGTTCTTGGCGCGCCGGAGTTCCTGCAGAGCGATAATATTGAGCTTCTTGAGACGGTTAATCAATATTCCGCGCAGGGGCTGCGCGTATTGCTGCTTGGTACCTGCGAGATCAATGGGGAGGAAGCGGCGGCGGAAAATATTGCCCCGCTCGGGCTGATCATCA
>CABRSG010000196.1 GCA_902473545.1 uncultured Lachnospiraceae bacterium
GCGTCTGCGGATTTACCACAGAAATGCGCTTTACCGGAACGGACACCCTCAGAAAAATCCAGGCGTCGCTTTTCCCCGTGTTCGTTGCGGTTGGATTCTTGGGCACGACACTCCCCGGAACGAGTCCAAGCGCTTTCTCCGGCTGCCAGGCGGATTCCGTCAGCTCAACATCCACCGACCCGGACGAGATCAGATTGACAAGCGCCTTTGGATGCTCTGTCAGATAGGCATTGGTCAGTCCGGAGGAGGCCGCAAAAAGAGACACCCCCAGGAATGCCGCTGCCGCTTTTTCCGTTTTCATTGCATTGTCACCCCCTTTTCCCGGATTTTCAGTATATTTACAAGAATCATTTTTATCAGTACGAGCCAGAGAAACAATCCTGCAAGTATCAGCTTTTCCCCAATTCCGCCAAACAGCAGGGCGGCATAGCCCAGACAGGGCACAGCGAATCGAACGACACCCATCACTTCCCCCTCATGCACCAGTCTTCCATCCGGCTGCTCATTGGCATCGCCCTTTGCCGCAAGGACCCGCGCCTCTTCATCCTTTCCGGCAACCCTGTGCGTGACATATACGCCGCTCGCACTAGCGCAATAGGTAATGATATCGCCTGTTCTGATGTTTTCAAACGCTGTTTTTTTCACATAAACCGCGCTGCCCACAGGAATCTCCGGCATCATGCTCGCACTGAGCACTGTGTAAACCTCCAGTCCGAAGAGCTGCGGCGCTGCCACCGCCGCCACAAACAAAAATGTTATTGCCAGCAGGCAATCAGTCATCCTCGTTATCACTTTCATGTTCCTTCCTCCTGTCCCTGCGCTCCGCCCACACAGCGATTGCCGCTGCAAACGCACTCGTGACAAGCAGCGCCGTCCACATCAAAATACGCGTGCTGTCCGCTGTCACCGGAACCCGCGTCTCCGTCACACTGCCGTCCTCTCCGCAGGCGGAAAAAATCCACGCCACCTTTCCAGTCAGCTTTTGAAAGCGATTGTCCATCTCCGGCGAGAGGCTTAATTTCACGGTCAGCTCCCTGCTGCGCCCGGCTGCAAATTGCCCAAGGCTGATATCCTGCAGCATAGACGCACTGCCCGGCGCTGCGCCTGCCTGACTTGTCTGCACCGGTGCTGCACCGTTTGAATCCGCACTGTCCGGTAAACCGCACACAGCGCCCCGGTAGAGCAGTCTGTCGCCCTCTGTTATCTCAATCACCGCATATTTTGTGAGAAGCTGCCGCACCAGTCTGATCTGCTCATCGCTCATGTTCTCCTGCTCTGCCTGTCCTGCGCGCAAAAAGATTTCCACTGCTTCCATGCTTTTGTTCTCTACCGCTATTTTCTGTGTGCGTCCGCATCCCGGCGTCAGATTTTTAAATGCCGCAAACAAATCTGTACTTCTGCTGTTTGTCGTAAATCCCTGCACTTTGCCAAGATACGTGACTGCCGTCCTTTCCGCTGCCGGAGCCTTTGGAAAGACAATGCCAAGCTCCTCCGTGCGGACGTTCCAGATGGACGCCGCATCTTTATCCGCCTGCACCGATTCCATGCAGACAATAATTTCCGCATCCTTTCCCCTGTATTCGTTTCCGGCTTTCGCGGAAAGCGTGAAGGACTCCATCAGCGGCTCCCGCGTCGTCTCACCTGCCTGCAAAATTTCTCTGTAATAAAACCATCCGTCATCCTTCTGTTCCCACAAGCGGCTGTTGAAGCTAATCTCGATCATATCAGGATTCAGCCCATCCGCCGTCTGCAGCTTTCCGTCCGCATCCCGCACTCCAAATACCTTTGTCACCGAAACGCGCACAAGGATATCCACCGTACCCTCATTTTTTACATGTACCTTCTTTTTCACCGTTTCCGAAGGATTTACATGCGCGGGCACGTTATATTCTTCCACGATCTGCGCTTTATAGGATGCCATTGTGAGCACATTGTCCGTCCGGCTCTGAATAGTCCAGAACGCATATCCCATAAATGACACTGACACAGCAAACAATATTGTCAGCAGAATTGTTCCGATTTTCCTTCCCATACACCTATCTCCACATTATACACTCCCGGACGCGGAGCCTGCATCTGAACGCAATTCTTCATCCAGAGCCGCCAGCGCTTCCTTTTGTCCGGCAAACCCGGACGCCTGTATCGCCTCCGCCTTCACGATAACCTGAAAATTCCCAAGCGTCTTAATCTGCTCATTTTTCCACTCGGTCGGCAGGGCAAGTGTCGTAAACAGCGCCGCCTGCCCGCCGATCTGCAAAATGCCCTTTCCATCTCCTCCCATGTAATTGCAGACAATTTCATTCTCCGTCGACCGCTGTGCATCGACCTCAAAAAGCGGATTTATCATGGGCATCAGCTCAAGCTCCGCAAGCGTATAGCCCGGAATCCGCCCCTGCACAACCTTTTCTGCCGTGCCGGTCTGTTCATAAGAGCCTGTATATGTGCTGTCATAGCGTATCATTGTCTTCATCAGTGCCAGGCGTCCGGCATCCGTTACCGGCGTACCGCTGCTGTCCGCCAGCAGGATCCGCATCCGGGCGTAGCAAGGCTCTTCTCCGTTTTTCGATGATGTAATATTCTTTACTGTCGGATTTTTATACACGCTGTAGCCCGGATACACATTCACACCGTCTCCTTCCTCCGGGTTCCAGTCCGGCTCCTGCAGCCCGATTTCCAGATCGCCCACTGTAAAGGTATTTGACAGACTCTGACGGCTGGTCAGATACGCCAGCGTTCCCTGTATGCTGACAAACACAAGCGCCAGCAGCATCGCCGCAATCCCCATTGCTTTTACCATAGTTTTCCTTGTTTCTGTATTTTTCATGCGATTTCCTCCCACGCTTCCTTTATTGTATTTCTTCCACACTGCACCGCCTCCGCATACACATAAATATCAAACGGCGGTATCTCTCCCGCATCCTGTCTGACGGTAACGCAGTCAAACAACGTGCCGGTCTTTTGCCCCGGCTGCAGCCGTTCCTGCCAGTAATAGTATCCGTCTTCTCCCGCCTGCCAGCCCGGATTAATCACAAGCGCCTCACAGTAATCTTTCGCGTCGCTGTCAGTAAAATGAACGGCTGCCCGCACATAACAGTCAATATCTGAACTGCTGCATATACGCGGTGCTTTTACGATCACTTTCCCTGGCTTTATCTCCCCGGGCGGTTCAAATTTTTCATCAACGGTAATATCCACAGCAGATACCCCAAAGTCGTTCGCTGCGTCATCCCGTGCGGTCAGATAGGCATACGACACCCCTGCACCTACGCCCAGAATAAGCGCACCTGCCAATACGGCCATCATAAAATATTTCATTTTTCTGTATACATTCCTTTCCCTGCTTGATTTACATTTCTCTGAGTCTCTGGCGGATCCGCCGGAAATTGATATGAAAAAAGATTTTTCCATCGACTTCTCCTACAGTATAGCATATCCCATTTTATATTGCAAGTATTTATTTGTATTTTATTTATATTTGTATCATATTGTATATTTATTTCTAACTATCTGCATGAACGGACGCCTGGACGCATAAAATAAACAAACCATATCCGGAGCATTTCTTATGAAAAAGCTTTCTCTTGCTCTGATTCCCGCCGGCTGTCTGCTGCTTTGCGCCGCCCTGCGCTATCATAATGCCGCTGACGCTCACCGGGCTGCCGGTGAATTTCAGAATTTCACGCAATCCATGTTTCAGAAGGAAATCACCGCCAGTACCCTTTCCCTGCATTACACGCTGGAAAATCCCGCCGACTACGGTATCACCGACTATCCGGTGACGTTCGGCGACACAGAGGAAATCTCTCTGGTATCCTCGGCATCGCCCTCCGCGCAGCAGTATCTCCAGATGCTCTCCGAGATCTCCTACAGCGATCTCTCCCTGCAGAACCGGATTACTTATGACATCCTGCTGCTTGGTCTGGAAAATGAAAAAAAGGCGGAAACCTTTGCGCTGTACAGGGAGCCGCTCGGTCCGACCATCGGCGTACAGGCCCAGCTTCCGGTATTGCTCTCAGAATACGCATTCTCCGAAAAAGCGGACATCGAAGAATATCTTGCGCTGATCGCCCAGACAGATTCCTATTTTTCTTCCATAATAAAATTTGAACGCGCCCGCTCCGCCGCCGGTCTTTTTATGAGCGATAAAAACACCGACGCTATCCTTGCGCAGTGCCGCTCGTTTATTGGCTCGGGCGATTCAAAAAGCAACCTCCTGGTGACCATTTTTAATGAAAAAGTGGACGCTATGGATTTTCTGTCTGTCAAAGAAAAAGCGCAGCTTAAAGCCGAAAACCGCAAGGCAGTGGCAAACCATGTGATTCCCGCCTACGAGCTTCTGATCGAGGGACTGGAATCCTTAAAGGGCACCGGTCAGAATGAGAATGGACTCTGCTATCTGCCCGCCGGAAAAGCGTACTATGAGTATCTGATGGTAAGCTCTGTCGGCTCCTACCTCCCCATTGACGCAATCGAACGACGAATCCGCAAACAGCTTTCTGACGATGTGCTCGCCTGCCGCGACCTGCTTTCAAAATACCCCGCTGCCGCTTCCGGCGCCGGTCTTACGAATATACCGACGGAGCCTGTAGAAATTCTCACCGAGCTGCAGCAGAAAATGAGCGCCGATTATCCCGCCGCTCCGAAAACCACCTTCTCTGTGAAATATGTACATAAATCTCTGGAGGATTTTTTAAGTCCCGCCTTTTATCTGACACCGCCAATCGACAATCTGGACGCAAATGTCATTTACATTAACCGCGCCGGCGTTTCCTCCCCGCTGGAGCTGTACACCACGCTGGCGCACGAGGGATATCCAGGGCACCTCTACCAAAATATCAGCTCCGGGAATTATCTTGACCCGGTGCGTGCACTTTTTTCCTTCGGCGGCTACACGGAAGGGTGGGCGACCTACGTGGAAATGGGCAGCTATGATTACGCCCTGCCTGCTTCCGCCTCCGACGAGGAAAGGGCAAGCGTCGAATACGCCCGCCTG
>CABRSG010000197.1 GCA_902473545.1 uncultured Lachnospiraceae bacterium
TGGAGAAGCGTTTTACAGATTTTTTGAGAAGAACGATCAGTATCCGGGACACCTTTGTGAAGAAACGTCTGAAAGAAAACTTTTATCACGGAATTTTGCTTGGGATCCTAAGCTGCTATAACGCATGGATCGTATCTTCCAATAAAGAAGCGGGAGATGGATACAGTGATATCCTGCTTATGATGGAAGATGAGGAAACCGGCGTGGTGATTGAGGTGAAATATGCGGAAAACGGAAATCTGGACGAGTGCTGCCGGAAGGCACTTGAGCAGATAGAGACGAACCGTTATGAAGAAACGCTCCGCGACGAAGGCAGTACGCGTATTTTAAAATATGGGATTGCCTGTTACAAAAAGCGCTGCAGGGTGATGCTTGCTTCTCTGCCGCATAGTGGGAAGTTTTAAATGCAAGGGAAGTGCTGATTGCAGGACAAATACGCAAAATTCGGTGCGGAACATTTTGCGGAGGCAAGCCGTGCGGCAGTGGAGGATATGGTAAACGATATCAACGGTGCATTGGAAGCAAGATCTTATGGCAGAATGTGATCAAATACGGTTACATTCGCATGAAATTGCATAAAAAGGAGATTTACAGATATGGAAAGCTACAAGCAGGAATTTATTGAGTTTATGGTAGACTGCCAGGTATTAAAATTCGGCGAATTTATTTTGAAGAGCGGCAGAAAGTCCCCGTTTTTCATGAATGCGGGCGGCTATGTGACCGGCGCGCAGCTAAAGAAGCTAGGCGAGTACTACGCAAAGGCGATCCACGACAAATACGGCGATGATTTTGACGTACTGTTTGGACCTGCGTACAAGGGCATTCCGCTGGCGGTAGTCACCTCGGTGGCGTTCAGCGAGCTGTACGGAAAAGAAATCCGTTACTGCAGCGACCGCAAGGAGGAAAAGGATCACGGCGCGGATAAAGGAAGCTTTCTCGGCAGCAAGCTAAAGGACGGCGATTGCGTGGTGATGATCGAGGATGTGACGACCTCCGGAAAGTCAATGGACGGTGCCGAAGGTGCGCGGCGCGGCGAATGTGGAGATCGTCGGTCTGATGGTGTCCCTGGACCGCATGGAGGTCGGCAAGGGTGGAAAGCAGTGTGCGCTCGATGAAGTAAAGGAGCTGTATGGCTTTGAGACGAATGCGATCGTTACGATGAAAGAAGTTGTGGAACATCTGCATAATAAACCTTATAAAGGAAATATCATAATTAATGATGAAATGAAAGCCGCGATTGACGCGTACTATGCGCAGTACGGGGCGAAATAAGGAGACAGAATATGAACGAAAACGAAAAAATTTACCGCACGTTGAGCGCGACAGGCGCAGGCGACATTGTAATCGGGATCCTGGTGATCGTGGTCGGTCTGACCGCAGGCATTATTGCGATCGTGAACGGGGCGAGGCTCCTCGTTTCGCGGAAAAACATTATGCTGTAAGACAGAGGTATTCCGGTGACGATAGAAACAAAACGAAAAATACAGGCGCTCAGCATCGTGCTGTTTATCTTGTACCTGTTTCTGCTGACCTACTTTCTGTTTTTCTCGGAAGGGTTCGGCAGAGTGTATACGGAGCGGGAGTATGCGTACAATCTGGAGCCGTTCAAGGAGATCCGCCGTTTCTGGACATACCGGGAGGAACTGGGCTTCTGGGCGGTGTTCACGAATCTGGCTGGCAATGTGATCTGTTTTGTGCCCTTCGGGGCGATCCTGCCGGTGCTGAACCACAAGGCGCGCAACTTTTTTGTGATCACGTTTCTGAGCTTTGAGTTCAGTCTGCTTGTGGAGTGTGCGCAGCTCGTATCGAAGGTCGGCAGCTTTGATGTGGACGATCTGATGCTGAACACACTCGGCGGCGTGCTTGGGTTTCTTGTTTTTACGGTATGCAACCGGGTGAGGAGAAAACGATATGGCTAAAAAAATGATGTATTCCTTCACGGAGAAAAAGAATTCGGTGAACGGGATTATCTCGACGATCATGGGAAGTATTTCACTGGTATTTCTGTTGGCGATGATTTACGCTTCCTATTATATGCGCGGCGATGCCGGGATCTATGCCGGGGCGTTTGGCGTCAGCGGACTGATGTTTGCGCTCGCGGGGTTTGTTGTCGGCGTCTGCAGCTTTTCAGAAAAAAATATCAAATATAAATATCCGAAGATCGGTTCAGTGCTGAGCGGAATCGTGTTTGTCATCTGGCTGGCTCTGTATCTGATCGGGGTATAAATTTTCCGTGCGCCAAAGGCGCGTCAGGGGAGAAAATGCAGGGAAAGGAGAACAGCATGCAGCAGACAGACGAACTGGTAGAAGAAAGATTTGCTCTTGCAGCAGAGCGCATTGCACAGATCGCAGGCAAAGCGGAGGTGCCGGAGCCGTTTGACGGTTATTTTCAGCGGACGGCGGCATTTATTTTGCAGATAAAGGAATTGCTTGCAGAGATTTCGGAGGGAAGGACGAAGGAGTATTCGCTGGAAAAGTGGCAGCAGGTAAATCATGCGCTTTATGAGGATATCCTTCCGGAGCAATATGAGACAAGCTATGGAAATCCGGCTTATGCGGTGGAAACTCTCGGAGAGGTACACGGACGGATTCTTTCTTTTTTATATGCGGAAATCCGCAGCATGATCCCGGCGGCGTTTGAGGGGGATCTGGAGGATATCGCTTCTTTGTGCGAGCTGTTTATCGAGGTTTACAACTGCTTTGAGGAAGACGAGCTGCCCACGTACCGACAGATTCAGCAGATCGTGTACTGGCATGTGAGCGATTACGCCGATCTGCTTGTGGAAAAACGCCTTCGCAGCTCGGTCGATCCTTCTGTGGATTTTGCGGCGCGCATTGTGATGGAGTCTGATCTGTCGGATCTGCGCTATCTCTATAAATATGGAGAATACGTTTCTGAAAATGAGCTGCAGACGGCGGCATTCTTAAACTCTCTTCCGCAGGCGGAGATCGACCGGATGGCGTCGGTGTACACGGAAGGTTACCGCATCGGTTTTATTCTCGGAAAGAAGGATCTTTCGAAGAAGAAAACGGTCAATATCCGCTACCGGCTCGGCTTTGAGCGGATGATCCGCAGCGCGATCGAAAATTTTGCGCAGATGGGGCTTAAACCGGTCATCTACCGGGCGGCGGCTCACAGCGTCAACCGCCGCCAGCATGAGCGCGTCGGCTATTTCGGCGCGATTCCAAACAAGCAGTTTGACTACGACCATAAGGGCGACAATGCGATTTATCTTGACAAGGCGTTTGTGGAGCGCAAGCTTGGCGTGATGCGCACGGTCTATGAAAAATATAAAGAGCTGGCGTATGTGCACGCAGGTCCGGCGCTTGTGGAGACCTTTGGCGAGATTCCGTTTGTGCCGGAGACAAAACCGGCGGCATACCATCTCTCCGAAAAACAGCAGGGACTGGCCGTGGAGATGGCGAACGAGTCCATGCAGATCACGAACCGCTACATTAAGGGCGACGAGCGCAGCTTCACGATCATCGCGTTCCCGGTGCCGGAGATCGGCAGCGATTTTGAGGCGATCTTCCGTGAGACGGTGAAAATAAATACCCTGGATTATCATCTTTACCAGCGCATCCAGCAGACGATCATCGATACGCTGGATAAAGGCGTGCAGGTGCATATCCTCGGAAAAGGAGAAAACCGCACGGATCTCACGGTACAGCTTCCGGAGCTGAAAGATCCGCAAAAGGAGACGCTGTTTGAAAACTGCGTGGCGGATGTTAATATTCCGGTGGGAGAGGTGTTCACCTCACCGAAGCTGGCGGGCACGAACGGCAGGCTGCATGTGACGAAGGTCTACCTGAACGAGCTGTGCTATCATAACCTGGACATCACATTTAAAGACGGGATGATCGCAGATTACACCTGCAGCAATTTTGCTTCGGAAGAAGAAAACAGGAATTACGTTCATGAGAACGTGTTGTTCCACCACGACACGCTGCCGATCGGCGAGTTTGCGATCGGCACCAACACGACGGCGTATGTGATGGCGGAGAAATATCAGATCGGGGATAAGCTGCCGATCCTGATCGCGGAGAAGATGGGACCGCATTTTGCGGTCGGCGATACCTGCTACAGTTGGGCGGAGGACACGGCGGTGTTCAACCCCGACGGAAAGGAGATCATCGCCAGAGACAACGAGGTATCGCTGCTGCGAAAGACCGACGTGTCGAAGGCTTATTTCGGATGCCACACCGACATCACGATCCCCTACCGCGAGCTGGCGCTGATCGAGGTGATCACGGCGGAGGGAGAGCATATTTCCGTCATCAAGGACGGACGCTTTGTTTTGCCGGGCTGTGAAGAGCTGAATCGCCCGATGGATGTTGACAAGCAGGAAAAGAATTAGTACAATGGACATATTACAGAATTGTTAAAGGAGAAAGATCATGGCAAAAGTTGGAATTGTAATGGGCAGCGACTCTGATATGCCTGTTATGGCAAAGGCGGCGGACATTCTGGACAAGCTTGGCGTGGAATATGAAATGTCGATCATTTCCGCGCATCGTGAGCCGGATACTTTTTTTGAATATGCAAAATCAGCCGAGTCAAAGGGCTGGAAGGTAATCATTGCGGGAGCGGGCATGGCGGCGCATCTGCCGGGCATGTGCGCGGCGATCTTCCCGATGCCGGTCATCGGCATCCCGATGCACACCAGCTCTCTCGGCGGAAGAGATTCCCTGTACTCCATCGTGCAGATGCCGTCCGGCATCCCGGTGGCGACCGTGGCGATCAACGGCGGTGCAAACGCCGGACTGCTTGCGGCGAAGATCCTGGCGACCTCCGACGACGCGCTTCTTGAACGTCTGAAGGCTTACTCTGAGGAGCTGAAAAAGCAGGTGGAGGCAAAGGACGCGAGACTGAAGGAAGTCGGATATAAGGCGTATTAACAGGAACGGCGAGAGGAGAAAAGTTATGGATTACAAGAAAGCTGGAGTAGACATCGAAGCCGGATACAGATCCGTGGAGCTGATGAAGGA
>CABRSG010000198.1 GCA_902473545.1 uncultured Lachnospiraceae bacterium
AGTGATTCACCGGCTGCCATAGCGCCTGTACCAAACGCCCCGACCGTCATGCTTCCTGCCAGAAAACAAGCCGCCGCTTTCATCACATGTTTTTTCATACCCTTATTCATTACTCGCTCAACCTCCAAATATATCTCCCAACTTATTACGAAATTGTTAAATTTATTACGTTCACATCTTAACATATATTACAAATCATGTCAACACCCGATTAAAAATTTTTTAAGAAAATTAAAATCCGGGAATTTTCCCTTATAAACAAAGGATTTTCCCGGATTACTTTCATTTTAAACACGGAATACAATTTTGTAATATTTCCCAGCCTATATTACCCATCCCTTTTCCAGGCATTGTTCTCCTAACGCCCTACTCGTCCAGCAGTTTCTGCAGATACCGGCTGACAACCGCCGAAAAATTACGGATATCGCGGATGTACGCAAAATCTTTTCCGAAAATTCTCTTCTCTGCGGCAAGATCTTTTTCCTTTCCGGCGAACACGCCGAGCACATATATCCCGGCATTCCGCAGCCTGCGCACCTCCAGCGCCGTCTCCTGCACCGCGTAATCTCCGCAATAGATCCGCGGGTTGCGGCTGTTCGGACGGTTCACGATCACATCGTTCGGTCTGCCGTCGCTTAATATAATCAAAATCTTATTTTCTTCCTCCCGCTGCAGCAGCGAATCCGCCGCCGCACGGATCGCAAGTCCGTCGCGGTTATTTGCAGAAGTAGTATAGGAAAAAATCCTTTCATCCGCCTTTGCGGGCGCGTCGTATTCCCGATAGCGCTGCATGACCGTGTAATCCCAGAAGGTGCAGAAGCCCATCACGCGGTGCGGAATATTGACGTTGCTGAGCGCGCGGCTAATAATATACGCCTGGAGCGCCACCTGGCTCTGCCGGTCACGCTGCGAACCGCTGGCGTCAATCAGCACATCCACCACATACTCCGAATTGTTCTGTCTGATCTCCCGGTCAAACAGCCTGCCGCCCTCCGTTCGCCCGATCCGCCAGAGGCGGCTTGGCACCACATGCCCGAACTCCGAGGGAATGATATCCGTCTCGGCTTGCAGCATCAGCGCGCGTTTCAGGCTCGCTGTCATCACATCGATATTATGCCTTACCACGCTCGCGCTGTTGTGCAGGAACAGCCGGTTGCGGTCTGCCTGCTTCTTCGCATTTACATACTGTGCATTGACGAGCACCGGATTTTCCAGTATGCCGTCCGTATAGTAAAGGCTGCAGTCCGTATGCGCACCTGTACAGAGTCTCCGATTCAGACGCTCCTGCTGCGCTTCATTTAAATAGGAACGTCCGAAGTTTAATTCCATATAACTATGCATTCGCGCGATCGCTTTCTCATCCAGCCCGACAATTTTTCTGCCGTTTCCAGCCGTCTTTTCCGACTCTTCCTGCAGTTCCTCCAGAGAAGTGACCTGCCGGTTTACATTCTCCAGAAACTGCTCCATCACAGCTTCATAAGTGTCTTCATCCAGGAAATCCTGCCAGCCGTCCTGCACGATCTCCTCCAGCTCCGCCGCAAGCACGTGCGCAAGATCCCCGTGCTTTCGCTCAAAGCTCTTATCAATAAAATGATTGTAGATCCAGTCGATCTTCCGGATAATCTCCATGGTGTCGGAAACATGCTCCAGCTCATAAAGCGCGTCCTTCACATCCTGCACACGCTTTTCATCGCGTCCTCTGCCATTCAAAAAATCACGGATATAGGAAATCTTTACTCTGCCTGCAAAAGATTGGTTCATACGGTGAAACTCATGCTCCAGCATCGCTTCAAACGCCTTTTTGCGCACCTGACGCACGCCCGGGCGCTCCGCCGAAATCGCCGGATAAGACGCCGCATCCGCGCATAACTGCGCAATACTCATCAGCGGAGTCTCCTCGGCGCCGTAATACCGTTTCTTCAGCAGATACATGCCGAGTGCGTCCGCGTCAAAATAAAGCGCGAAAGCGCCCTGCTTGATCGCATCGTACAACGCAATATATTTATTTTTTGCAAATGCCTCCACATCGGGCTTCACCTTCAGCGAATAATCACCGCTCACTGTCCACATCATGTTTCTGATGCGGTTCTCGATTTCCACCCGATATTCCTCAATATCATAGTCCATGTTATTTCTCACTGTCCTGTTTCCCGTATGCCTTCAAAAGCCTCATCGCTTCCCTGTTGCTCCGGTCCAGTATGCGTTTCGCCGCCTTTCCGATCCTGCGGTTTAGCGTGCATTTTCGAAAATCCCGCTGCTTTCCCAGCCCTCCGGGATGCGCGTCTCCAGAATGTCTTCTATCATCTCTCGTTCAAATACATCAAAGCTCTTGTTTACGATCCCCATACGCAGCGCCGCCATCGGCGAAAGCCCGGCGCGTATGGTTCGGATCGCACCGATCAGACCGCGCAGATCCAGCGGCTTTGTGGAAATTTCATTGTGTGACGCTTTCAGCTGCAGATCCATAAAGAAACCGCCAAGCTGTAAAAGCCCTTCTCTCTTTGCATCCGGGAAAATATCCGTCAGGATATCCAGCAGCGTCTCCTCTGTCACCGGCGGCATGTCGATTACCATAAACCTGGAAACCAGCGCCTCATTCAGCTCCTTCGTCCCGGCGTAGCCGTAATTCATCGTGCCGATAAAGCGCGCCGCATCGTGCAGCTCGATCTTCTCATAGCCCGGCACGTCGATCATACGCCGGTAATCGAGCGCCGCATGCAATACGGAGACGGCGTCGTTTTTGGCCATATTGATCTCATCAAAAATCCCGAAGCCGCCGTACACCGCACAATCGTACACCGGCCCGCGCCGCAGACAGACCTCATTGTTGCGGAAGGTATCGGTACCAATCAGCGTGGTGCTGTCCGTATTTATATTAAAGGAAATGTTGTAGGCCGGACGTCCGAAAACCCAGGCGAGGTTTTCCGCCAGCACGTTTTTTCCTGTCGCTTTGGTGCCGGACAGCAGGATGTTCTCACCCTGCAGCAGCGCCGTAGCCGCCATTTCAAAAATTTCTTTTCCATAAAAACGGATCTCCGGTCGCATCACCCTGTCCGTCACCGCCGCATCTACCGCATAGCGTCCCCGAAACGCTGCAATATCCTTCAAAAGTCCTTCGCTGACACCCTGCCCGCGGTATAAATCAAAAATATCACTCATCGCTTTCTCCTATATCTCCGTAAAGGACATCCGCTGATGGATGCCGGAGGTCATAATGTCATAGATGACGGTGCCGTTTTCCAGGACACTTTTTTCATAAGTAACCTCTTTGCCCGCAAACTTGTTTTTCACATACTGCTCCGTGTCCGCAATCTCCGCCTCTTCAATAAAAACGTCGCGCATCTGATTGTTGGCGCAGAGATTAAAAATCTCCCATACTACTTCATATTCTTTCATATTAATATGTTATCCTTCCTTAGCGCTCATGCCGCTCTCTTCCCGTATTTACCTTCTTTACAACCTCTGGCTTCGCAGAAATCTCTCCTGCATTTGTAAGCGCGATCTTGGTGAGCATCGGTCCTGCCAGCTCATAGATGAGAACCGCAAACAGTGTAATATTCCGTACGAGCAGTCCCTGCTCTCCCATGCTCTCGGTAGCTGCCAGAGACATGCCAAGCGCCACCCCCGCCTGCGGAAGCAGCGTGATGCCGAGGTATTTTACAATCTTATCGTCGCACTTCATCAGCCTGGAACCGACGGACGCACCAACATATTTTCCGAGAGATCTCGTCAGTATATATACAACGCCCGCGCCGACGATCGCAATATCCGCGAACACACTGAATTCCAGCTCCGCGCCGCTGAGCACGAAAAACAGGATAAAGATAGGCGCCGTCCACTGGTCCGTCTTGCTCATCATTTCTTCCGAGAATTTACAGGTATTGCAGAATACTGTGCCAAGCATCATGCAGACAAGAAGACTGGAAAAGCCGACCGTCAGTCCGCCGATCTGAATCTCCGTCATTGCCATCCCGGAAGCAAACAATACAAAGGTCAGACAGATGGAAAGCCGTTTGCTGTTTGAGAAGAAAAACTTCTCGCAGAAGGTAAGCGCTGCTCCAAGCGCCGCTCCGAGCAGCAGCGACAGCACGATCTCCAGAAGCGGAGCAAGCAAAACAGACGCCATATCAAGATGTCCGAGATTGATCGCTCCCGCAATACCGCTGAAAATCGCAAAGACAGCAAGCGCGATCGCATCGTCCAGCGCAACGATCGGCAGAAGAATATCCGTGAGACTTCCCTTCGCCTTATACTGGCGCACAACCATCAGTGTTGCCGCCGGGGCAGTCGCCGTGGCGATCGCACCAAGAAGGAGCGCCGACGGAAGCGGAAATTTATCGCCGAGTATCAAATGCAGCACGATCATCACGACCGTCACCAGAAAAGTTGCAGTCAGCGCCTCAAAAAAGGCAACCACCGTCGCCTGTTTTCCGGTCTTTTTCAGCTGCGAAAGCCGGAATTCGTTTCCGATGGAGAACGCGATAAAGCCGAGCGCCACCTCCGATATAAGCTTGTACTCGACCACATTCTCATGCGATACAAAGCCAAGCCCCCGGATCCCGAGACGCCCAAGGCAATACGGTCCGATCAGGATACCGCCGATCAGATAGGCGGTGACAGCCGGAAGCTTCAGACGCTTAATAATACGTGACATAAACAGCCCTGCAAGCAGGCAAACCGACAAAGCAAATAATTGTTCCATAATCTCTCTCCTCACACCTAAGCAATATAGCCGCATCCGGCTTCCGAAACCCCTGCCGGACACTTCAACGGTACAAAAAGCAAGACACCCTCGTGCCGTGCGCTTTTCAGAACCAAGCATAGCAGTTTTTAGTCTGAAATGCAAGACATAAAAGGGTGTCTTAAAATTTAAATATCCGTGTTTTCCGGCGTTTCCTCCGCAACCGGTCCGCCAAGACTTATCACGCCGTTATCCGCAGCGGCGGGCTGTTTTGCCGCTT
>CABRSG010000199.1 GCA_902473545.1 uncultured Lachnospiraceae bacterium
TTTCCGATCAGATCCGCCCGGAGGCTGCCGATACCTTTGCGTATTTCAAAAAGCAGGAGGTCGCGATCAAGGTCATTTCCGGCGACAATCCTGTGACCGTGTCAAACATTGCGGTGAAAGCCGGTCTGGAGGGCGGCGAGCGCTACATTGATGCGCGCAGCCTGCCGGAGGAATTTGGCGAGCTGTGCATGGAAGTGGAAAAATATACTGTGTTCGGCAGGGTCAAGCCGGAGCAGAAGCAGAATATTATTAAGGCGTTTCAGGCAAATAAAAATGTGGTTGGCATGGTAGGAGACGGCGTGAACGACGTGCTTGCCCTCAAAGACGCTGACTGCGGCATTGCGATGGCGGCGGGAAGCGACGCGGCGAAGCAGGTGGCGCATATTGTCCTGCTGGATTCCAATTTTGCGTCCATGGTGAACATTGTCGGCGAGGGGCGCACGATCATCAGCAATATTGAGCGCGTGAGCGCCCTTTACCTTACGAAAACGATTTATTCGATCCTGCTCTGCGTGATCTTTATTCTTCTGCAGCAGCCGTATCCGTTTATTCCGATCCAGCTTTCCTGGATCAGCGGAACCGCGATTGGCGTGCCAAGCTTCCTTCTGACGCTGGAACAGAATCAGCAGGCGGTATCACGCGGATTTTTGCGGCAGGTGCTGCGCGTATCGTTTCCGGCTGCGCTCACGATGGTGATCACGATCGTCATGACACAGTTGATGTCCGGCTTCTGGAATGGGGAAGAGATGATGAGTTCTACGTACAATCTGGTGCTCGGCGGCTTTATCAGCATGATTGTCGTCTACCGCGTCTGCCAGCCGATGAATCATTTTCACAGGCTGCTGTGCACGGCGCTTCCGGTCGTATTTATTGCCGGAATTCTGATTGCGCCGGGCTTTTTAAGTGTGTACCCGCTGCTGCGGTGGCAGAGCCTTCTGCTGATTCCGATGACCTGCATGGCGATCATGCTGGATGTTGGCTTCACAAAGGCCATCTACTGGTGCCACGATATCATATACAAAATAAAACAGAAATTAAAAAAGGTTCCGCTGGGGCGGTAAAGCAGACGCTGCGTGCGCAGATTTACGAAAAGCTTCTGCGGCTTGGCTCATCTGGTTTCTTACAGGCGGGAAGGAGAAAGAGCTGATGAAAAAGGACGTAGAGACAAAAAGGGAGCGGGAGAAAGCGATGGTTTCCCAGATGATCGCTCTGTACTGCAGAAAGCAGCACGGACGCCGGGACGGACTTTGCCCGGAATGTGCAGAGCTTGACGCTTACGCAAGGCAGCGGAGCGAAAAATGTCCGTTTATGGAGACGAAAACCTTCTGCTCTAACTGCAGGGTACACTGCTACAAGCCGGAAATGCGTGAGAAGATCCGCGCGGTCATGCGCTTTTCGGGACCGCGGATGATTTTTCATCATCCGGTGGCGGCGGTGCGTAATGTGATTGAAACAAAGAAGGAGAAGCGACGGCTGGAAGCATGACCACCCATATTCACCCCAGCGTACTTACCTGAGCACGAAGCTTTGCGGCGTGCTCTTTTTTGTCGCGGGACAGAAATTCCAGATTAAAAACATTCAAAAAATGCTGTATTCTGCATATGCTATAGAGAACAGTATATGCAAGAGGTATTTTATGGCAAAAATCGCAATAGATGCAGGACACGGGGGAAGCGATCCGGGAGCAGTGTTTGAGGGAAGGCAGGAAAAGGATGATAATCTGCGGCTTGCGCTTGCCGTGGGAGACATTTTAAAGCAGAACGGTCAGGAGGTTTTCTTTACCAGAACGGAGGACGTCTATCAGACGCCGTTTCAGAAGGCGACGGCAGCGAATGAGTCGGGCGCGGATTTTCTGGTTTCCCTGCACCGTAATTCCAGCCCGATTCCGAATCAGTACACAGGCGTGGAAACGCTTGTTTACAACAAAGCGGGAGAAAAGCTGGAGATGGCGGAAAATATCAACCGTGAGCTGGAAGAAGTCGGTTTCCGCAATATCGGAGTGAAAGAGCGTCCGGGGCTTGTTATTCTGCGGCGCAGCCGGATGCCGGCGGTGCTGGTTGAGGCAGGCTTTATCAACAGCGAGGAGGACAATCGCCTGTTCGATGAGGAATTCGACCGCATTGCGCAGGGCATCGCGCAGGGCATCCTGAACACCGTGCAAAGCAGCAGCGCCGCCGATGTTCCGGAAGCGCAGACATACTACCGCGTACAGACCGGCGCTTACCGCAACCCGGAAAATGCCCAGCGGCAGCTAGAAAAATTAGTAAGCGAGGGATATCCTGCATTTATTATCGAAAAAAACGGATACTATCTTGTGCAGGTTGGTGCATTCCGAAATCTTGGCAACGCAACGCGCATGGAGGGCATTCTTCGCAGCAACGGCTACCAGACATATATCACAACCTAAATCTTAAAAATTTATTATATCTTTATTTAAAAAAGAAGATGGGGGTTTTAAATTACAAATCCATGTGTTAAAATGTCCATTAAGCAATAAGCCGCACGAAGCTCCCGGCAATGCAGCCGCGCATGCCTGCACGCAGTCGGATGCATTTGCCGGGAGCTTCATGGGGCGTAGTTTTAATAAATTGGTGAGGGGAAGAAATGAGCACAAAGGACGACAGAGAGAAAATGTTATCGGGAAATGACAGGCGTTCCCGCAGAGAACGGGAGGCAAAAGCCGGAGAGGAAAAGAAATCCGTAAAAAAACGGGTGAGAAACATTTTCCTCGTTTTTTTGGGTCTGGTATTTCTCGTACTTCTTGGTATTTACATTGCAGGGGTGGTTCATTTTAAGGACCGCTTTTTCCTGCATACCACTATCAATGGTTTTGACGCGTCGGAGATGACAGTCAATGAGGTGGAAGATATTATTGCGGAAAAAATCGGTTCCTATAAGCTGGAAATTGCGGAACGCGGCGGCAGCAGCGAGACGATTACAGCGGAGCAGATCAACTATCATTATGTGTCGCAGGGAGAGACGCAGGCATTCAAGCAGAGTCAGAATATGTTTTTGTGGCCGCTGTGCCTGTGGAATGAGATATCTTATACGTTCAACTCCAGCGCGCAGTACGATGAGGAAATGCTGACGCAGGCGATAAAAGCACTTGCCTGTCTGGATGAAGGTAATGTGACGGCTCCGCAGGACGCCTACATCGATTTTATGGACGGGAAATACCTGATCGTTCCGGAGACAGAAGGAAACCTGCTGGATAGCGAGAAGGTGACGCGCGTGATCCGTGAGGCGGTTGATTTCGCAAATGCGAAGGTATCGCTGGAGGAGAAGAACTGTTACCAGACGCCTCAGAAACGGCAGGAGGATGAGACACTGAACGCTACCTGCGAAAAGCTGAATACGCTCATCAGCACAAATATCGTCTATCTGTTCGGAGATAACACAGAGGCGTTGAACGGTGAGACAGTCCGCGGCTGGATTTCTTATGACGAAAACAGCGGTGACGTAAGCTTAAACGAGGATGCTGTGCGTGAGTTTGTCGCACAGCTTGCATCAAAATACGATACGGCGGACAAGCCGCGCGAATTTAAGGCTCACGATGGAAGAACGGTTACGGTTTCCGGCGGTTACTACGGCTGGGTGATCGATCAGGAGGGCGAGACGACGGAGCTTCTGGATTGTATCCGCAATGGATACCAGGGAGACCGGTATGCCGTGTTTGCACAGACGGCGGTAAGCTGGGAGAACAGCGATCTTGGCTATGACTATGTGGAAATCGACCTTGGAAACCAGCATGTCTGGATGTACATTGACGGTGAGGAGATCGTCTCGACGGACTGCGTATCCGGCGATATGATGCTGACAGACCGTACTACTCCGGCGGGCACCTATACCCTGTATTACAAGGAGTCCCCGTCGGTGCTGGAGGATGAGGCAAAGACCTACCGGACGCCGGTTACTTACTGGATGCCGTTCAACGGCGGCATCGGTCTGCACGACGCCACCTGGCGCGGAAGCTTCGGCGGGAATATCAACCAGTCAAACGGCTCGCATGGCTGTATCAACCTTCCGCTGGAGGCGGCAAAGACAATTTACGAAAATATATATGCGGGAATGCCGATCATCTGCTATTACTAAGATGTCCGGCAATGACCGGAGCAAAGCGCAGCGAGGAACATCTGCAGAGCGCTTTTGCCTGGGACTTCTGAGGGAAATATGGAAACAAACGAAGAATTAGAGAGCATTGTGCAGCCTCTGCTCGTCTGGTTTGACATAAATGCAAGGGTACTGCCCTGGAGAGATTCTCCGACGCCATATCATGTATGGGTGTCGGAAATCATGCTGCAGCAGACGCGCGTGGAGGCGGTAAAGCCGTTTTTTCAGAGATTCACGGAGGCACTCCCGGACGTTGCCGCGCTTGCGGTGTGTGAGGAGGAAAGGCTTTTAAAGCTCTGGGAGGGACTTGGCTATTACAATCGCGTCCGCAATATGCAGAAGGCAGCGCAGACGGTGATGGAGGAATACGGCGGAGAGCTTCCGGCGGATTACGAAGCGCTTCTGAAACTAAAGGGAATCGGCAGCTACACGGCGGGGGCGATTGCCTCGATCGCCTTTCAGATACCGGTTCCGGCGGTCGATGGGAATGTGCTGCGCGTGATTTCCAGAGTTACCGCCAGTGAAAAGGATATTTTAAAGGCATCCGTAAAAAAAGAGATGGAAAACCGGCTGAAAGTGATCATGCCGGAAGACAGGGCGGGCGCGTTTAACCAGGCGCTGATGGAGCTTGGCGCGATTGTCTGCGTGCCGAATGGTCCGGCAAAATGTGATATCTGCCCGCTGCGCGATCAGTGCCGGGCGTTTGCGCGGGGAATTGTCAGCGAGCTTCCGAAGAAAACGGCGGCAAAACCGCGCAGAGTGCAGGAGCGCACGGTTCTCATCATCAAAGACGGCGAACGGGTGGCAATCCACAAAAGACCGTCGAAGGGACTGCT
>CABRSG010000200.1 GCA_902473545.1 uncultured Lachnospiraceae bacterium
AGGCACCATTCACCGATTTCCTTCTGCACGCCCTCATCGCCGCCCTCAACGACGCCGGTGATCACCGCGTGGCGCTTTCCGAAACGCTCCAGATCCGCCACTGCCTCGCCGACTGCTCCGCAGGCGTAGCCCTCGCCCAGCCAGACAGCGATATCCGTATGGTCGTAATCGAGCGCCTTCAGTTTCTGCACATTGACCAGCACGACCGGTACATCCAGATCGCGGATCGCAGGCAGCATATTGTAGGAGGTTGCATAGGTCAGCATCTGGACAAATATCAGGTCAACATCCGCCGCCCGGAATTTCCTTCCCGCCTCCATTGACTGTTCCTTTGTGGTGACGATTCCTCCGTCGATTATGTTGACGGTATCCGGAAGTGTCTTTTTAAACGCCGCGTACTGCCCCTCAAATTCCGGCACAAGCGACGGAAACTGCGGCAGGTATGCGCTGAGCGCAACCGCAAACACACCGATATTTGCTTTCGTATTCACGAGCATTGTATTTTTCTCTCCTTTCCTTTACTGCGCGGCCTTTTCTTTTTCCGGAACAAACACCCGGACGTCAAAGGACACGAACACACATTTTCTTGCATCAGCCAGATTCTTTAATTCCCCGCTATGCAGCATCTGCGCCATGATATTGCCGATCGCCGTCGCCTCTCCCGGTCCCGCGCAGACCTTTTTTCCGGCTGCGTCCGCCGTAAGCTGATTTAAATATGCCGCATTGGAGCCGCCGCCGATAATATGAATCGCATCATAGCGCGTCCCGGTATTCCGTTCGATTTTCCGTTTTGTTTTCGCGTAGCACTCCGCCAGGCTGTGGTAAATGACGCAGGCAAGCTCTCCGACCGTCTCCGGCACCGGCTGCCCCGTGCGCCTGCAGTAGCTTCGTATTTCCTCCGTCATGCTCTCCGGCGCCAGGAAACAGTCGTCCGAGACATCCACCCGCGAGGGGAAGTTATCCGCCTGCTCCGCCAGGCTGCACAGCTCTGCGAACGAATACGCATCCTCATATTCATGCCGCACGGACTGGATCATCCAGAGCCCCATGATGTTTTTCAGGTAGCGGAACCGGCGCTCATATCCGCCCTCATTTGTAAAGTTCGCCCTGCGGCTTTCCTCGCTGCAGTCCGCCTCCGCCAGCTCGACGCCCATCAGCGACCAGGTACCGGAGCTGATATACAAAGCTTTCTCATCCGCCGCCGGCATCGCCATCACCGCCGAGGCCGTATCGTGGCTCGCGCACAGCATCACCTTACAGTTGAAGCCGGCCTCCTTTGCAACGCACTCCTTCAGCATTCCCACCTCTGTTCCCGGCATCTGCAGCGGAAGGAACATCTCCTCCGGAAGCCCTAAAAGGCGGATCAGCTCCATATCCCACTGAAAAGTCTTAGGATTTACAAGCTGGGTAGACGTCCCGTTCGTGTACTCCGAGCACTTTTTCCCTGTCAGCAGAAACTGAAAATAATCCGGCAGCATCAGAAATGTCCTTGCTTTTGCCAGAAGCTCCGGTCGCTGAAGCCTGTCCGCCTGCCTCTGGATGCCGGTGCGCGCATAGAGCTCCGCCTCCGGTATCAGCCGGTACACCTCTTCTTCGATTCCGCGCGTCCTGCCGTCGCGGTAGCCGTAGGTGTCTCCAAGCACCTCATCACGCTCATCAAGCAGAACATAGTCGACCGCCCAGGTATCGATCGACATGCTCACCGGAAGCTTCCCGATTTCGGCGCATTTCTTCATGCCGTTCAGGATTTCCGCAAACAGACGCTTTGTATCCCACAAAAGCTTGCCATCCCTGTTTGCCATCCGGTTTTCAAACCGGTAAACCTCCTCCAGATACAGCTTTCCGTTTTTTTTGCAGCCGAGCATATGTCTTCCGCTGGAAGCGCCAATGTCGACCGCCAGATAATAGCTGCACATATCACCCCTTCTTTCCTTTGCGTCCTGAAATGACTATCGTGTCCTCAGATTTTTCGCGCTTTGCTCGCTTAAAACCCTTGGTATCCTTATCATAAAAGAATTAAAGAAAGAGCGCTAGGTCGTTTTCCGACAAAAACGGGGACCTTATTTGCATTCTTACCTCTCCATAAAAAATCCGGCGCCATATGCCTTCATCAGACATATAACACCGGATTTCCAATCGTATCGTTTACTCCACAGTTACACTCTTCGCCAGGTTTCTCGGCTTATCTACGTCAAGTCCCTTTGCCACCGACACATAATAGCCCATAAGCTGCAGCGGGATCACCGCCAGGGAGGTGGTAAAATGCGCGTCGGTTTTCGGCACGTAGACCACAAAATCCGCCGTGTCCTCGATATTGTAGTTACCGTAGGCCGTCAGTCCCATGAGATATGCGCCGCGGCTCTTACACTCGACCATGTTGCTGACCGTCTTTTCGTACAGCTCCTGCTGCGTCAGAACGCCAATGACGAGCGTGCCGTTCTCGATGAGGGAGATCGTACCGTGCTTCAGCTCCCCCGCCGCATACGCCTCAGAGTGAATGTAGCTGATCTCCTTCATTTTCAGACTTCCCTCCAGGGAAATTGCATAATCAACACCTCTGCCGATAAAGAAAATATCCTTTGCCGCCGCCTGCTTCGACGCAAACCACTGGATGCGCTCCTTATCCTCGATGATCCGCTTCATTTTTTCCGGCAAAGTTTCCAGCTCGGCAACATAGTACGCATACTTTTCGTCATCGATCTCGCCGCGCACCTTGGCGAGCTGGATCGCCAGCGCATAGCAGGCGATGAGCTGCGTGCTGTATGCTTTTGTGGTCGCAACCGCAATCTCCGGTCCGGCAAGCGTGTAGAATACATTATCCGCCTCGCGCGCAATGGAGGAGCCGACCACATTTACAATGCCAAGCGTCTTAACGCCGCGGCTCTTTGCCTCGCGCAGCGCCGCCAGACTGTCCGCCGTCTCTCCGGACTGGCTGATGATAATCACAAGCCCCTCACCATCCAGCAGCGGCCTGCGGTAGCGAAACTCCGATGCAAGCTCAACGCGCACAGGAATCTTTGCCATATCCTCGATCACATACTGCGCCGCCACGCCGACGTGGTACGCGGAGCCGCACGCCACAATGTAAATCTGACGAATGCCTCTCATCTCCTCCTCCGTCATGCCGACATCGGAAAGGTCGATCGCACCCTCCTTCACCACGGAATGAATGGTATCCTCGACAGCCTTCGGCTGCTCATGGATTTCCTTCATCATGAAATGCTCAAAGCCCGCCTTCTCCGCCGCCTCAGCATCCCACTCGATCTGCGTCAGCTCTTTCTCAATCTCATCGCCGTCCAGATTGTAAAAAGTGACTTTTCCCTTCTCTAACCTGCCGATCTCCAAATTACCAATATAGTATACATTCCTCGTATATTTCAGAATTGCCGGTACATCGGATGCCAGATAAGACTCGCCGTCCTCAACGCCCAGGATCATCGGGCTGTCCTTGCGCGCCACATAAATCTCGCCCGGGTAGGCGTTAAACATCACAGCCAGCGCATAAGAGCCGCGGATACGCACCATCGCATGGTTGATCGCGTCCACCGGCGTACCCAGATATTTTTTATAGTAATAATCGATCAGCTTCACCGCCACCTCGGTATCCGTGGAGGAATAAAACTGATAGCCCTTCCGCAAAAGCTTTTTCTTTAATTCCTGATAATTCTCAATGATGCCGTTGTGCACCGCAACCACTGTGCCGTCGTCGCTGCAGTGCGGATGCGCATTGTCCTCGGACGGCTCGCCGTGCGTCGCCCAGCGGGTATGCCCGATGCCGCAGGTACCTGCAAGGCTCTGCCCGTTGTTTGTCTTTTTTGCAAGCACGGACAATCTGCCCTTTGCCTTCACCACTTCCGTTTTTCCGTCGCCGTCCCGCACTGCCAGACCAGCGGAGTCGTAACCGCGATACTCCAGCTTTTCTAATCCATCCAATAATATCGGCGCCGCCTGGCGGTCACCGGTAAATCCTACTATTCCACACATAATTTCTATCTCCTGTAAATATGATTTAGCATTATAATATGGAGCAATCTGCACTCCTGGCATCATATTATATCATAGGATATCGGGATTTGCACTATCTAAATTCCGAAACACTGCACTGTCTAAATTCCGAAATATAGTGCTGAAAACGCTATGCACCATAAAAAACAGCGGAACGACTATATCGCCCGCTGATTTTTTCAGTTCTTTTTACGGCTGGTTTCCAATGTATGCCAGAATACCGCCGTCCACATACAGAATATGCCCGTTTACAAAATCGGACGCCTCCGACGCCAGGAATACCACCGGTCCCATCAAATCCTCCGGATTGCCCCAGCGGGCAGCCGGCGTCTTTCCGACAATAAATTTGTCGAACGGGTGCTGAGAGCCGTCCGGCTGCACCTCGCGCAGCGGCGCCGTCTGCGGCGTCGCGATATAGCCCGGTCCGATGCCGTTGCACTGAATGTTGTACTGTCCGTACTCCGACGCAATGTTCCGGGTGAGCATTTTCAGTCCGCCCTTTGCCGCCGCATAGGCGGAAACCGTCTCACGTCCAAGCTCGCTCATCATGGAGCAAACGTTGATGATCTTGCCGTGTCCCTTTTTGATCATGCCAGGGATCACCGCCTTGGAAACGATAAACGGCGCGTTTAAGTCAATGTCGACTACCTGCCGGAATTGTGCGGCGCTCATCTCGATCATCGGAATCCGTTTGATAATCCCGGCATTGTTTACCAAAATATCAACAACTCCAAGCTCTTTTTCAATCTCCGTTACCATGTTCGCCACCTGCGCCTCGTCGGTCACGTCGCAAATATAGCCCCTCACTTCAATACCTTTTTGGGCATAGGCTGCCAGCGCCTTGTCCATGTGCTCCTGGCTGCGGCAGTTGAATGCGATCTTCGCGCCCGCCTGCGCCAGTGCCTCCGCCATCGCAAACC
>CABRSG010000201.1 GCA_902473545.1 uncultured Lachnospiraceae bacterium
AGAATCCCTGCCGATAGACAAAGGTGTGGGGGAAGAAGTGTTTTGCGGTACAATCAACCGTTTCGGTTCGATTGATATTTCGGCAACAAAAGTAGGAGAAAACAGTTCTTTGCAAAAGTTAATTCGCATGGTGCTGGACGCAGAGAACAAACAGGCCCCCATGCAGAGAATAGCCGACCAAGTTGCAAGCTGGCTGGTTCCTGTTGCCCTGCTTATCGCAATTTTGGCCTGTGTATTCACCGGGAATATCGTTACCGCTGTAACCGTGTTAGTTGTGTTCTGCCCCTGCGCCCTTGTACTGGCAACGCCTACCGCAATCATGGCAGCAATCGGTCAGGCAACAAAACATGGTGTGATTATCAAGTCCAGAGAGGCCCTTGAAAAAATGGGAAAGGTGGACACGATCGTTTTTGATAAAACCGGCACTTTAACCTATGGCCGCTTAGATGTC
Source organism: uncultured Lachnospiraceae bacterium (assembly GCA_902473545.1). Lineage (GTDB taxonomy): Bacteria > Bacillota > Clostridia > Lachnospirales > Lachnospiraceae > Marvinbryantia. The sequence continues at coordinate 452 of CABRSG010000201.1, forward strand.
AGCGATATAATTTCTTTTGATGAAACGATCAGTGAAACAGACTTGCTTTCTCTGACCGCTTCCGCGGAAGCCAAAAGTGAACACCCGCTGGGAAAAGCGATTGTAGCATATGCAAAAGCAAAAGAAATTCCATTGGTAGAATCAACTGCTTTCAGAATGACTGCCGGCAAGGGGATTTTTGCAGAGATAGGCAACCGCAGATTACTTTGCGGCAATGAAAAATTTCTCACCGAAAATGGTGTCTCGATTGATACCAGGTGTGGGTCTGCATTGGAACGGCTGCTCACACAGGGAAAAGCCTCTATTCTTGTAGCGGAAGGCCAAAAAAGTATCGGTGTTATCGCACTTTCTGATGTGCTGCGTCCAGAAGTGAAAGACATGGTTTCCCGTCTTTCGGATATGCACACCCGTACTGTTTTACTTACCGGCGATCATCAAAAAACGGCTGATTATTTTGCACAGCAGGTTGATATCTCCGAAGTCCGGGCAGAACTTTTGCCGGAAGAAAAAGTACAGAGCATTGAGAAATTGCAGGCGGAAAATCACAAGGTTTGTATGATTGGTGATGGTGTCAACGACGCGCCGGCTTTGAAAACTGCCGATGTAAGCGTGGCTATGGGAAGCATGGGAAGCGACATCGCCGTTGACGCCGCAGAAGTTGCCCTAATGAGTGATGACATTTCAAAAATTCCGTATTTGAAGCAACTGTCGAATGCAACGGTTAAGACCATCAAAGCCAGCATTGCCCTGTCTATGTGTATTAACTTTGTGGCGATAGTGCTGTCTCTCATGGAAGTATTAACACCCACTACCGGGGCGCTGGTACACAACGCCGGTTCCTGTTTCGTTGTGCTGATTGCTGCGCTGCTTTATGACAGGAATTTCGAGTAAAAGAGTCGGATTCCAGATATGCTTTTACTCTCTCCAGCGACATTTTTTCGTTCTCCTCATTCTTTCACATCCTCTTTACATAGCGATTATTTTGAGCCATGCATTTGCAATAGCTTTGCTATCAACCTTTTATCAGAACAAGAAAACTGCTGAACGCGCTTTATTTCTGCACGTTCAGCAGTCCCATTCCCGCCGCCAGGAATCCCGCCAGCACTCCAATTGCTGCCAGTGACACCGGCTCCACCGGAAGACCCGGAAAGCATCCGATCAGCGCACCCGCCGCGCCGCCTGCCGTCATACCGGCGAAGGCTGTCAGCCGTCCCGCTTCCTTCGGGGACATGTTGTATCTTTTGTGAAATATCTCATATAATTTTCTCGTCATAAGTATTCCTCCTCCCGGAGCTTTTTTCCTTCTGTAACATTATTTTAGCAAAGCTTATGTAAAATACACTATCAGCAGAAGGTAAAATACATGTAAAAACTTATTTCCGTTTTCCGCAGCGGATACCTGCAGAATCTGCCGCGGCAGCTCCATTCGGATGCATGGCAGCGAAAAACCTCTGCAGGGCAAATGCCTTACAGAGGTTCTTTGATGCCGTCGCCTCTACTCCGTCACATCCGGGTGTCCGCCAGTCAGATAAAACAGCACCCATTCCGCAATGTTGGTTGCATGGTCGCCGATGCGCTCCAGATATTTCACGATCATCAGCACATCCGTCGCCTGTTCGCCGTTCTGAATGTTTTCGTTGATCTGCCGGATGACGTCTTTCTTCACCTGCCGGAAGTACTCATCCACAATGTCGTCCTGCCGGATCACCGCGGAAGCCTTCTGCATGTCCTTTTTGAGGTACGCCTCCACGCTGTTTTTTACCATGCTCATCGTCTCGTCCGCCATTTTCTGGATCCGGCTCAAATCGCTCGGATAGCCGGTCTTTGCCAGCATCAGCGTGATCTCGGAAATATCCGCGGCATGGTCGCCGATGCGCTCCATATCGGTAATCATCTTCAGCGCTGCCGAAACCATGCGCAGATCGGTCGCCACCGGCTGCTGCGAAAGCAGCAGATTCAGACAAAGCCCCTCGATCTCGCGCTCCATGCGGTCAATCTGATTGTCGTAGTTAATGGTATTCTTTGCCTCCTCGATATCCTTATGCATCAGCGCATCCAGCGCGTCGCCGATCGCTGTCTCGATCAGTCTGCCCATCTCCGCAACATATTCTTTTAGTTTCTCTAGCTGTTCCTCATAGTGATCTCTCATAATCAGCCAAACCTCCGCATCATTTTGTTTCCTGTGACGCTATTCTAGCAGGCGGTTTGTAAAATGCACTATCAGAAGAACGTAAAATGCAGGTAAAAAATAAGGAGCATTTTCTGTACCCGCTTTACGCGCGGCAAGATAATCCGGACGATCGCGATCATGATAATCATCAGCGCGACTACAAATCCGGCAGTGATCGCAGAGAGTGTCCAGCTCTTATTTTTCCGTATGGTATAACTGAATCTCACCAGGTTGCAGTTTTTTCGTAAAAGGGTTACAATAGACAGAGAACATATTGATTTTATTTTTCGGGAAATTGAAAAGAGCTTCAACTCGTCGGAGGAGGGGCTGGCGCACACGGAAATGCTGCGAAGCGGGAACCTCTCGGATGTGCAGAAGGAAGAGTATCCCGCCGTCATTGAAGATGAGGCGCTGCGCCTCTCCTACATGGCGACCAATATGTTAAATCTGACAAAGACGGTCCGTCTGCCGAAGCAGCAGAGCGAACCGTGAAGGCGTAAAGTGAGGTAATCAATATGGATACAAAACGATCAGCAACCGCAATGGTTGGAACTATGCTTCAGACGGGCAGCAGCACCTCTTCTATGGCGCAGCAGCTCTCCGGTCTGTTTGACGAAGGCTCTATCTTAAAAGCAAGAGAAACCTTTGAAGAATTAAAATCTCTGATGTCATGTTATCAGTGTGCGATATTAGAGGTCGAAACAAAGTTCAAAGTGTTAAACGAGCGTTTTTCACTGAATCACGAACGCAATCCTATTGAGACGATCAAGACAAGGATAAAATCCCCGGAAAGCATCCGCGAAAAGCTGATCCGGCGAAATCTTCCCATCAGTCTCAGCTCATTAGATGAGATACACGATATCGCCGGAATCCGGGTAATCTGCTCCTTTGTGGACGATATCTATATGCTTGCGGACTGCCTTCTCAAGCAGGACGACATCCGGCTGATCAAGAAAAAAGACTATATTACATGCCCCAAAGAAAACGGCTACCGCAGTCTCCACCTCATCGTCGAAATTCCCATTTTCCTGGAAAATGAAAAACGGCTGATGAAGGTGGAGGTGCAGCTCCGGACGATCGCCATGGAATTCTGGGCAAACCTGGAGCACAAGCTTCGTTATAAGAAAAATCTCTCCGAGGAGCTGACTGCGCTTACATCCGCAGAGCTTTCGGAATGCGCGCAGATGAGCGCGCAGCTTGATCTGAAAATGCAGAATATCCGGGATATCATAGAAAACAGTTAAGCAGCTGACTCTATTCGCCCGCAATACAGCGGGCGCACAGCAGCAGACTTCCATTTTCCCGCGTGTAATCGCAGGTCATTAAAAACAGAAAGCGTTCTTCCTCCCGAAAAGAAGTCTTACGCCACATGACAGCCCGTTCCCGTAGCTGCTTTAGCAGCCTGCTCTGTTCCCCTTCGTCCGGCTTATCAAGGTATTCCCGGATCGGAAAGTAATCCGGCGCGTCCTCATAACCGGGAATTACGAGCGCTGCAAATATCCGGGAATAACGCACGCCGTATTTTCCCTCCCAGCGCACCAGACTGTGTTTTTTAAAAAAATCTTCCTCACAAAAGGAAGTCAGTTCTCCGAACATGCTGCCGTTTCGCATATGATGCCCGTAGATCAGCAGATTTCCCTCCGCCGTCCCCGGTTCATCCTCCTGCTGCGTCAGACAGTCGGCAAACAATGTTCCGTAGCTGCTCTCTTCTCCGTAAAAGTCATGATTCAAATAATATTCATTATCCGCTCCGAGCACCACCGGCAGGTCGATCTGCGTGCCGTATACCTTTAGCCAGCCCAGGTAATCCCCGTTCAGATCGGACAGCTCCTGGTACGCGGCAGAAATCTGCTGCGCCGCGCTATTCGTTTTGCTGCCTGTATAAACAGGATCGTGTTCCTTTCCCGCTCCGGCGTCCTCATGAATATCTGACAGCGAAGCATTCTTCTTCTCTTCCCGGTATTCCTGACGGTACAGCTGCGCCGCCCAGACAACTGTCAGCACGAAGCCGCACGCAAGCAGAAGCTTCAGAAAGCGGACAGGGCTATGCTTTCTTTTTCTCATAATACTCGCAGGCAAGATAACCGGAGCCGAAAATCAGCGCAGCCAGAAGGAGCGCATTTTTATCCATGCCGTAATCTCCGGTCTTCGGAAGCTTTCCGGGCGTTTGCTTTCCGAGCGTTTCCACTTTGTCCTTCTCCGGGTTTTCCACATACAGATAAAAATCTGTCCACAACCGTCCGCTGCCATCCGCATCCTCCGACTTATTCTCCCC
>CABRSG010000202.1 GCA_902473545.1 uncultured Lachnospiraceae bacterium
TTCCCTGGATTATACCAGCAGGTGGCAAGCCCTGCCTGGATGCCGCCCCGGATATCCGCTGTCAGTGAATCCCCTACCATCAGCGCGTTTTCTTTCCGAAAGCCCGGAATCTGTGCAAATACATAATCAAAATATCCCTTTTGCGGCTTCGGTATGCCAATCTCTTCCGACACAAAAATGCCCTTTACCAGCTTGTCCAGCCCGCTTAGGGCAAAGCGGCTGTACTGTGTGGCGGCAACTCCGTTTGTCACAATGTAAAGGTCATGCGTTTTCCTAAGCTCCTCACAGACTTCATAGGCATGTTCGATCAGAAAGCCGCCTTTTCCAAGCTCTTCGTGATAGGAAAGACGGACCGCATGAGGGTCTGCCGTGATGTCAAGCGCCGCAAACAAACGCCGGAAACGCTCAACAAGCAGGGTTTCCTTATCCAGCAAACCCTGCTCAAATTCCTCCCAGCATCCCTTATTGATCTTCGAGTAAAGCGCCACAATTTCCGCATTGAACGGGAGCTTGTGACGGCGCAGGGCAGCTTTAAGCCCCTGCGCCTCCGCCTTCTTAAAATCCAGCAGCGTCTCATCCGCATCTAAAAACAATGTCTGATATCTCATAAATGCCCCGCGAAATCAGTGGTGGAACAGGCGGATGCCGGTAAACGCCATCACCATGCCGTATTTGTTGCAGCACTCGATCACGGCATCGTCGCGCACGGAACCGCCCGGCTGCGCAATGTATTTTACGCCGCTCTTGTGCGCGCGCTCAATATTGTCGCTGAACGGGAAGAACGCGTCGGAACCGAGCGTCACGCCGTCCATCTGATCGAGCCATGCGCGCTTTTCTTCTCTTGTAAACACCTCCGGCTTCGTCTTGAACACCTTCTGCCATGCACCGTCCGCAAGCACATCCATGTATTCCTCGCCGATATATACGTCGATCGCATTGTCGCGGTCTGCGCGGCGGATACCGTCGATAAACGGAAGGTTCATTACCTTCGGGCACTGGCGCAGCAGCCAGTTGTCTGCTTTCTGTCCGGCAAGACGCGTGCAGTGTACGCGGGACTGCTGTCCGGCGCCGATGCCGATTGCCTGTCCGTCTTTCACAAAGCACACAGAATTTGACTGCGTATATTTCAGCGTGATCAGCGCGATCTTCATATCACGGATCGCTTCTTCAGAAAGGTCCTTGTTCTCCGTGACAATATTGGAGAGCAGTTCATCGTTGATCGGCAGCTCCTGGCGTCCCTGCTCGAAGGTCACGCCGAATACTTCCTTGTGCTCGATCGGAGCCGGAACAAAATTTTCATCAATTTTAATGACATTGTAATTGCCGTTCTTCTTCTGTTTCAGAATCTCCAGCGCTTCGTCCGTATATCCCGGAGCGATCACACCGTCGGAAACCTCGCGCTTGATCAGCATCGCGGTATCCTTGTCGCAGGGATCGGAAAGCGCGATAAAATCACCGAAGGAGGACATTCTGTCCGCTCCGCGCGCCCGCGCGTAAGCACATGCCAGCGGGGATAATTCGCCGCAGTCGTCCACCCAGTAGATTTTTGCCAGCGTTTCTGTGAGCGGCAGACCGATCGCAGCGCCCGCCGGAGAAACATGCTTAAAGGAGGTAGCCGATGGAAGCCCGGTCGCTTTTTTCAGTTCACGCACGAGCTGCCAGCCGTTTAAGGCATCCAGAAAGTTAATATAGCCCGGTTTTCCGCAGAGTACCTCGATGGGAAGCTCACCCTCCTGCATATAAATGCGGGACGGCTTCTGATTCGGGTTACAACCATATTTTAACTGCAGTTCTTTCATAATCAATCTTACATCCTTTCTTTCGAAATCTATTTGTTTTTATTTACGATCCTTGTCTCATATTTTCCGGAAGCGATATCAATAAAGCGAACAAAAAGCGAAACCTTGCTGTCCTCGTTAAGACTGCTCCAGAGCAGCTCGGTAAACGCCTCGATATCGTTCGGGATCGTAACCGGCTTTGGCTCTCCCGCAAAGCTCGGCAGCGGATTGCCGTCGCACTGATAGGTGTGGATAAAGTGGCCCTCTCCCGCCTTCGGATTTTCGTAGGCGAAGGTAAAACGCTGACAGCTGTCCGGATCTCCCTGATTGCTCTTTAAGATAGACATTGCGTAATTGTAGCTTCCGTTTTCGATGTGCATGATCCCGGAAATACGCGGCGTGTAGTTCGGCGCGTCCGGCTCAAATTCACGTGTACGAAGGGACTGTTCAAAGGTAAGCTGATGATCCATGCCGTCGTAGATGGTGTCTGTCTGGTCGCCGTTTGTCACGATGGTTTTATTACCGAGCACACGCACCGGCGCATAAATAATCAGGCTGGGATCGGTAAGCTTCGCAGGATCAAACGCCTGCGTGCGGATGCCCTCGCCATCCTCCACAAATACACGATTGCGGCTGTTTTCGCTTCTTCCCATGATGAAGTACGCTGCGACAGCCTTCGTACCGTCCTCCGATTTCCCAATGACGATCCCTCTTCCGGGATACGCATTGTTCTTCAGTTCCTGTTCCAGTGATAATCTGCCCATGTTTTTCTCCTTTCCTTTCTGGCAAATGCGGGGGGCAAATACCCCCTGAGATTACAAAACCGCCTGAGGACCTGTTTTCTCAACAGCGGTCGCCCAGGCGGTCGGCATACGATAGTTGTACTCCCCACAGGTGATCCTGCTTTTCCGCCAGTCGTACAACTGCTTTTTTGATTATAACGTACTTCCCCAAAATTCTCAACTGGTTTTTCGAAAATACTGCTTATTAAATCACATAGTTATCTCCCATCTCCCGCTGCCACTCGGCGAGGTCCTCCAGCGTATATTTGTCTACCACCCCGCGGATCGCCCCGTCCAGCTCCTTCCAGAGACGTAAGGTCACGCATCCCGCCTGCCGCGGACAGAGATTCGGCTCATCCTCCAGACACGCCACCGGAGCAAGACTGCCCTCTGTCAGCCGCAGGATCATACCGACGGTGAACTCTTTCGGCTGCTTTGCCAGCCGGTAGCCGCCCAGCGGCCCGCGGATGCTTTTTAAATAGCCTGCCTTTGCGAGGATCGTGACGATCTGCTCCATATACTTTACCGAAATAGCCTGCCGCTTTGCAATGTCTTTTACCCGCACCGGCTCTTCCCCGCCCATTACAGCGAGATCCAGCATGATGCGAAGCGCGTATCTTCCTTTTGTCGATATTTTCATAGCCTTCTCCTTTTTCCTACTTAACCAATATAATTATAGTATAATAAGAATACATTTTTGTCAAATCGTAAGTTTTTCGAACAAATTTTCTGAATTTTCCATGAAATTATTATATACTATAAAAAAGAAAAAGGACGGAGGTTCCCTTTATGGCATATGGAAAAATTACGAAAAAACAATCCGAGATTTTAGAATACATAAAAAGTGAAATTTTAAACAGAGGATTTCCGCCGGCAGTACGTGAAATCTGCGAGGCAGTAAATTTAAAATCCACCTCGTCCGTGCATTCCCACCTGGAAACGCTGGAGAAAAACGGCTATATCCGCCGTGACCCCACCAAGCCCCGCGCTATCGAGATCATCGACGACAATTTTAATCTCGTGCGCCGCGAGGTGGTAAACGTGCCGATCGTCGGACGCGTTGCAGCGGGCGAGCCGATTCTTGCCGTAGAAAATATCGAGAGCTATTTCCCGATCCCGGCGGAGTTTATGCCGAACGCACAGACCTTTATGCTTACTGTGCAGGGAGAAAGCATGATCAATGCCGGTATCTTTGACGGCGACCAGATTCTTGTGCAGGAACAGTCTGTTGCGAACAACGGCGATATGGTTGTTGCGCTTGTGGAGGATTCCGCTACGGTAAAAACCTTTTATAAAGAAGACGGCTACTACCGCCTACAGCCGGAAAACGACACTATGGATCCCATCATCGTGTATGGAGATCTGAAAATCCTCGGCAAAGTAATCGGTGTTTTCCGCTTCCTCGCCTAGTCTTCCTCAATATGGTCAAGCCCCTGTGCGATGATCGTCCGCACATGATCGTCTGCGAGGGAGTAAAAAATAGATTTTCCTTCCCGGCGGTTCTTTACCAGCTTATTTTGCTTCAGAATACGGAGCTGATGTGAAATAGCCGATTGCGTCATAGAAAGCGCCCGCGCAAGATCGCACACGCAGACCTCCGCCTCAAACAATACAAACAAAATCCGGATGCGCGTGGAGTCGCCGAACACCTTGTACAGCTCCGCAAGGTTATAGAGCGTCTCCTCCGGCGGCATCTTTTCATTTACGATCTCCAGAAGCTCTTCGTGCACCTCTGTAGTTTCGCAGCATTCCATTTCTATATTTCTTTCCATCATATAGTATCACCTTCCCTGTTCTGAAAAAATTTTCCCTTATTTTAACACAAATCTGCGCTGTACGCCAGCCGCAATTTTTGTACGGGCTTCTCTGTGTACAGCGCAGTTATTGTTCACGCCAGCCTCAAACACCTGCTGCGATGCGAAGCTAGTCCTGTGGGTTTGAGGCGTGAGAACGTGATTCCTGCGTGAGCAGCATCACGCGTGTTCTCTTACAGATTCTTCACATACAGCGTGCGGATCGCATTAAGCACAGCGATCACCATAACGCCCACATCCGAGAAGATCGCGATCCACATATTCGCAATGCCGAGTGCGCCCAGCACCAGACAAATTAATTTAATGCCGATCGCAAAATAAATATTCTCGTAAACGATACGCATACATTTGCGCGAAATACGGATCGCTTTTGCAATCTTCAGAGGATCGTCGTCCATCAGAACAATGTCCGCCGCCTCGATCGCCGCGTCGGAACCAAGCGCTCCCATCGCAATGCCGATATCCGCCCTGGACAATACCGGAGCGTCGTTGATGCCGTCGC
>CABRSG010000203.1 GCA_902473545.1 uncultured Lachnospiraceae bacterium
TTTACGTTTTGGTGGTAACTGGTTAATATCACGATACATACGCATATAGGCACGCGCTGTTTGGTCGTTAATATCGTATTCTTCAGCTGCCTGGTAACGAGTGATCTCGCCGTTATAAATTCTGCGGCCGATGTCCAAACGTTGTTCTTTCGTGTATTTCATGGTAATCCTCCTGTTCACTTGGAAGTTGACTATGTCCACAGATAATAATTATCATGACTAATTATACATTATCTGTGTCAAAAAGTTACCCCCTCCGTGTCCAAAATTAGTTTACCACTTCAGGATTTCACGTTCTACGGCGGTATCTACCGGAACGTCTATCTGGTCCGCGTGCCGGAGACGCATTTTGCGCTGGGCTACTATGGCGGAAGCGGCATTAAGGTGACGCCGGAGGTAAAGAAAAACGATGCGGCGGTCACAGTAGAGGGCTGGACGGAAAACGCGCCGGATGGCACACGGGCAGTGCTGACCATTCTGGATGCAGAAGGAAACGTGGCGGCGGGTTCTTCGGTACAGATAAAGGATAATTGCTTGAAGGAGGAGCTGACGCTTAACCGGGTGCATCTGTGGGACGGAAAAGAAGACCCCTATTTATACACCCTGCGGGCGGAGCTGCTGGATGCCGGAAATACGGAGGCTCTGGACTGCGTGGAGCTGCAATTTGGCTGCCGCACGTTCTTCGTTGACCCGCAGAAGGGTTTTTTCCTGAACGGCAGATCCTATCCGCTCTGCGGGGCGGCGCGCCACCAGGACAGGCAGGGGGTGGGCAACGCCTTAACGCCCGCCATGCATGAGGAGGATATGAAGCTTCTGCTTGAAATGGGAGCCAATACCATCCGCCTCGCCCATTATCAGCACGACCAGTATTTCTATGAGCTGGCGGACCGCTTCGGTATGATTGTGTGGGCGGAGATTCCCTACATTACGGAGCATATGCCGGAGGCAAGGGAAAATACGATTTCCCAGATGACAGAGCTTATCGTGCAGAATCATCATCATCCCTCCGTCATCTGCTGGGCGCTTTCCAATGAGATTACGGGAACGACGGGCGTCACGGAGGATCTGATGGAAAATCACCGGATACTGAACGACCTGTGTCACAGGTTGGATAAAACAAGACCGACCTCGATGGCACATATCTTTATGTTAAGTCCGGAGGAAGAGCTGGTGACGCTGCCGGATATCCGCTCATATAATCTGTACTACGGCTGGTACGTGGGAGAGATGGAGGACAATGACAGCTGGTTTGACAGCTATCACGAAAAGCACCCCGATGTGGCGATGGGGCTCTCCGAGTACGGTGCGGACGCTAATCCGCAGTATCAGGGCTCCGGTCCGCAGAAGGGAGACTGGTCGGAGGCATATCAGGCGCTGTATCATGAGCACATGCTGGAAATGTGGAGCAAACGCCCGTATATCTGGGCAATGCACGTCTGGAATATGTTCGACTTCGGCGCGGACGGGCGCGACGAGGGCGGAAAGCCGGGACAGAACCAGAAGGGGCTTGTGACCTTCGACCGGAAGACAAAGAAGGACGCCTTTTATATTTATAAGGCTTATTTATCCAAAGATCCCTTCGTGCATCTTTGCGGAAGCAGATATGTGGACAGAACGGAGGAGGAGACGGAGATTAAGGTATATTCCAACCGCCCGGCGGTGACGCTCCTGGTGGATGGAAATGTGGTGGAAACGCTGGAGGCAAAGAAGGTATTCCGTTTCCGTGTACCGATAAGCGGGGAGCATGTGATTGAAGCGAAGGCAGGCGCCTGCAGCGACACCATAAGGATACGCAAAGTGGAGCAGCCCAATCCGGATTACCGGAAAGCCGGCGGGGAGGTCGTAAACTGGTTTGACAGGGACGACGAGATTATCCGGGAGGGTTATTATTCCATCAAGGACAGCATGAGCGATGTGAAAGCAAGCCCGGAGGCGCTGGCGGTGTTTGACGAGCTGGTTGCGCCCGTCCAGGCGAAGGCAGCGGAGGCTTACGGGGACGTGGCGAAAAATATACAGCTTCCGGAAGAAATGCAGAAAATGATGGATCGAATGAGCGTGGAAAATACATTAAAGCAGCTGGCGGGACTGGTTACGCCGGAGCTGGTTCACAAGCTGAACAACCGGCTGAATCAGATTGCAAAATAGGAGACGAAGATGAAGAAAATAAACATAGACAGGGCATGGGAGTTTATGCTGGGAGAGCCTTCCAATATTCCGGGGATGACAAAGCAGAGCCGGACGGTAAATCTTCCGCATGATTTTATGATAGAATCAGATGTAAAGGCGGATTCCGTAAATGGGACGAACACCGGATTTTACGACGGGGGAACCGCGACCTACACGAAATACCTGGAGGTGCCCGAAGAGTGGGAGAATCAGCGGGTCCTGGTGGAATTTGACGGCGCGTTCCGGGATACGACTGTGGTTTTAAACGGACATATCATGGGGCGTCATCATTATGGCTACACGCCGTTTCGGACAGAGCTTTCCAGCCGCCTAAAGTGCGGCAGGAAAAACCGTCTGGCGGCGCTGGTAAGCAACGACGCCGAGCCGAACAGCCGCTGGTATCCGGGCGGCGGACTTTACCGTCATGTAAATCTGCTTCTGGCGCCGCAGGTGCATATTGCCCCGGACGGGATATTTGCCCACACGGACCATATCGTAAACGGGGACGCCTTTGTGACGGTCGAGGTTACGGTGGAGAATCACACGGCGAAGGAACAGGACGTGTGGGTGAGGATAGCGCTGAAAAAAGAGGAGGAAGACAGAAGCGCTGCCGCCTGGGGAGCGGTGAAGATACATATTCCGGCGGATTCCTCTGCTATCGGGCGGACATGCGTGTGCGCGGAGAATGCCGCCATCTGGGATATTGACCACCCGGATCTGTATGTGGTGACGGCGGAGCTGACAGACTGCCGCCCCGCAGGATTGGAGGAGATAAAGGTACTGGACAGCGCGGAGACGCTTTTTGGTATCCGCACGATTTCCGTGGATGCGAAAAACGGGTTTATGTTAAACGGAAGGAGCCTCAAGCTGAAGGGCGGCTGCATCCATCATGACAACGGGATTCTGGGAGCGGCGTCCCTGTACGAAAGCGAATACCGCAAGGTGAAGCTGCATAAGGAAAACGGCTACAATGCGCTCCGCTTTGCCCACAACCCGATGTCGGCGGACCTTCTGGAGGCATGCGACAGGCTGGGTATTCTCGTCATGGACGAAGCCTTTGATACCTGGAACATGCCGAAGAACCGCCACGATTTCTGCCGTCATTTTGAGGCGGAATGGAAGCAGGAAATGAAGAGCTTTATGACAAGGGACCGCAACCATCCCTGCGTGATTATCTGGTCCATCGGCAACGAGCTGCCGGAGCAGGGCGGGCTCTCGGATGGCTACCAGACCTCCTCGGAGCTGGCGGAATATGCCCGCAGCCTGGATGCTACCCGCTTTATCGGAGGCGCCATGTGTTCCTTCTTCAACGGTCTGGACGATGAGGATACCGGAAAATTCTGGGAATCCCTGATGGATGAGGCGAAGAAGAGCGGCGGTATGCTCAACAATCTGGACGGCGAGTACGGGCGGAAAATCTGGAATGATTATACAGAAGCCTTCTGTGCGCCGTGGGATGTTGTTGGCTATAACTATCTGAATTATCATTATGAGGAGGCGGGAAAGCTGTTTCCGGGCAGAGTCATCTGCGCGACGGAAAGTAAGCCTTATCAGATGGAGGAATACTGGGCGGATGTGGAAAAATATCCGTATCTTATCGGCGATTTTATCTGGACCAGCCACGATTATATCGGGGAAGCCGGAATCGGAAAGACCGTTTATGCAGAAGCCGCAGAAGCGCAGGCGGAGGCGCAGAAGCTGAATTTTGTGCAGTATCCGTGGCGCACGTCCGGAGCCGGCGATTTCGATTTGTGCGGTTTTGAAAAACCGCAGCTTGCATATCACAGAATCATCTGGGGCTCAGAGGAGACGTATATTGCCTGCCACGATCCCGCCAATTTCCACAGAGTGGGGCTTCTCGGCAGATACGGCTGGTCCGACTGCGCGAACAGCTGGACCTGGGACGCACAGGGAGGCTGTGATATCAAGGTGGAGGTTTATTCCGGGGCAGACGAAGTGGAGCTTCTGATAAACGGCGTATCAGCGGGACGCCAGAGCGCCGGAAAAGAGCATCACAACAAAGCCTGCTTTCTTGTAAAATATCAGCCGGGCACGCTGGAGGCGGTCAACTACACGGATGGCAGAGAGGTTTCCCGCGACTGCGTAAAGAGCGCGGGAGCGCCTGCCGGATTAAAGATTACTGCCGATGAGCGGGCGCTGCGCCAGAATGTGCTGAAGGCGGACGGACAATCCCTCTGCTTTGCAGTCGTAGAGGTGGTGGACGCTGAGGGCAGACTGATTCCCTATGCCGGGATGGAGGTGCGCGCAGAAGTAGAGGGCGCGGCGTCTCTGGCGGCGTTCGGCACGGGAAGAACGGCGACAGAAGAAAACTATACCGCCGGAAAGGTTCTCTCCTATCACGGAAGAATGCTGGCTGTCGTGCGGTCCGGATATGAGAAGGGAACCGCCATACTGCGCGTATCCGCAGAGGGACTGGAGGGCGCAGAGCTGGAGATAACGGTAGAGTAGAACAGAAGAAAGTGGAGGAAAATATGTATCCTTATATCAGACAACAGAACGGAACAAAGCTGCTTATGGTGGACGATAAGCCTTTTATCATGCTGGCGGGGGAAGTCCACAACTCGAATTCCTCCTCCGTGGAATATATGGAAGGGGTGTACGACCAGGCGGAAAGACTGGGG
>CABRSG010000204.1 GCA_902473545.1 uncultured Lachnospiraceae bacterium
CCCAGCCACAAACATGCCGGTAAATACCACTGTTCTTGTTGAAATACTTTTCTTGTTTTCCATAATCCTTTTTTCTCCTCATCGAATTGTAAACTTCTGTTTTCTTTTTCGTTTACATTGTGATTGTACACGTAGAGGATGGTATTGTCAACCATATTTTTTGCGCGGTTTACATTTTAGTGTTTCTATTGTTACGATTCACAGCCAATATGGATTTGCAGAAAGACTCGTCATGCTTGCATGTAAGAGACTTTCTGCAAATCCATATTGAACCTGCGAAGCAGGAACTCCACCCATATAAGCAGTCTTAGCTCCGCGAGGAGCGGTACTGGAGCCTCGAAGAGGCGACGAGTGCGCATATGGGTGGAGGACTGTGAATGGTAACTTTCTATTCACAGCTTTTCCTTTCCACCGTTTTCCACTTTCTTTGTTTTTCTTTAAGACTTTTTTTCGAAATCAAACAATTTTTGGACACAAACCTGCACTATACTGTAATCATTAAATGAAGTCGCCGAGATGTACGGCGCGTCTGCATTGAACCGGCTTCGACAAACAACAATCTTCCTTTTCCATACACCATATATGGGGCGGGAGTTTACATACATTATATCCTCTAAGTGTTTACGGCACCCGCAGCTTCTTTTTGCAGGTGCCGTAAATAGTTTCCTATTCTATTTCGTATACTCAAAATCCGGTATTTTATGCCACCGCTCATATCATGATACTGCCATTTTTTCCATCCAGCGCCTTACTCATTCATCTTCAGTTCCTCGCAGATGTTTACCTTCCGTATCGTCCGCATCGTCACTGCGATGGTCCCCGACACGATCAGAAATACTCCGACTGCCGCAATTCCGATCGCCCTCCACGGAACCCGGAATACTGCATCCGCGCCTATCCGCAGGACAAGATTCACGAGAAAGCTGATGCCTGTCGCCAGCACCACGCCCGGAATGAGAGAATGCAAACTGTAAATCAGGCTCTCAAAGCACATCATCCTTCGCAGCCCGCGCCCGGACATTCCCATGGAACGCAGCATCGCAAACTCCCGGCGGCGAAGCAGCAGATTGGTGGAGATCGTGTTGAACGCATTTGCCGCAGCCACCAGCGTCAGCAGCGTCACAAACCCAAAGGTAAGCACATTGATCGCCATAAGGAAGCTGCGGTCCTGTTCATACTGTCCCGCGAGATTATTAAGATACTGTCTGCCCGGTTCCAGCATCTCTCTTCCTCTCAGATCTTTTTCCAAAGTCTCATAAAGCGTCTGATAATCGCTGCACATAATAGAAAAGTAATCGCTGATATAGCCGTCTTCCTTCTTTGTCAGCTCCCATCTCTGTGCCTCGCTCTCCGCCACAAGCACATGCGGTATCCTCTCATAGGTATTTACAACGCCCTCCGGCAGCTCCGTAAGCCTTGCCTGCAGTGTCAGAGGACTCTGCCCTCTCAGCGTGAGCGCCTCTTCCCCGCCTTCACTGCCCTCCTTTGCAACTGTTTCCGCAAAGCCCATCCCGCACGTAACCGGGAAATCGGAAAACAATTGCCGCCGTTCATACCGCTGCGTTTCTGCATTATAGCTTCTGCAGGTATCATAGACAGCCGCGCACACGGTCTCCTGTCCGTAATAATCCGCCGGATCGAGTCCCTGTGCGCGCAGCGCGGCATCAAACGTCTTATCCGGCAGGACAATCAAACATCCGTAGAGCGCTCCCACCGCATCCCCCTGCACCGGCGTGCTGTCGTTTTTGATATTCTCCTGCTCCATCAGCGTCTCCTGCGTAAACCCAAGCAGCCGTTGTCCGCTCCGGTAATAGATTACCTGCTGCACCCCTTCCTGTTTTTCAAGAAACGTCCGGATGCTCTCCGGCGTCTCGCCCTCCGGATACTCATACACAGAATACAGCAGCTCTGACTCAGGCGCTTCCAGAACAAAGGAACCGGTTTTTCGCAGCACATCGCTGATCGACATTGCCGACACAAACAGCACAATGCTCAGCGTGATCGAGAAAATTGTGCTGCGGTATTTTTTGCGATCCCTCCGGTAATTTTTGTCCGCGATCATGCCGGAAACCCCGAACAGCTTCACCGGAAAGCGCTTCGATGATACCTGCTGCATGAATACTTTGCTATCCTGCCTGAAACGAAACGCCTCCTTCGGCGAAACCCGGATATCCCGGTTGGAACGAATCGCCTCCATCGGAGAAATCCTGCGTATGCGCAGGGAGGGCACCCAGGCAGAGATCAGGACCGTAAGCAATGCAAGCAGCACCGTCACGATCAGTACCGGCAGGGAAACCTTCAGTTCCATCTGCCGTTCTACGCCGTACAGCGCCCCGGTCAGACCATGACCGATATACCGCAGCGTGACCCCGATTCCCGCAAGCCCCGAAAGCACGCCAAGCGGAATGCCGATAACGCTCACATAAAGGGCCTCCAGAAGCAGCGACCACCTGAGCTGCTTTTTTGTTGCGCCGACCGAGGATAAAAGTCCGAACTGCTTCGTCCGCTCCCGCAGGGATATGGAAAACGCATTGTAGATCAGCGAAATTGCCGCCGCCATGATCAGAGCGGTTACAATCGCGATCAGCCCCAGCAATACTTTGCTGTAATTATCGTTATCCGCAACCCCCTCCCAGCGCAGCAGCTCCTCGTGAAAATAAAACCCGTCCGCAAGCCCGGCTTTTTCCTCTGCAAAATCATAGACCTGCCGGGGTTCCTTCATGCGCACAAACACCTCAGCGTACGCCGCCGGTTCCGCTGACGGACCGCAGTATACCGCAAACGCAGAAGCGCCGTTCTGATGCAGAATGGACATGGTTGATATATAAGTCGAGGTATAGTCATAGATGCCGACTACCGTAAACGTCTTTTTCTGCGCATTTTCCAGCGTCTCCGTTCCCGCCTTTTCGTCTTCCACATACATCGACCGATTGATACGTCCGCCATCTATAGAAAGATCTCCCACCTCTGCTTCCACCACGTCGCCAACCTTCGTTTCCTCCCCTTCCGGCTCATTTACCGCCAGATAATTCGGTATAATGATCTCGTCGTCATTTTCCGGCATCCTTCCCGCACTTAAGGTAACCGGATACATCTCCAGCGCTTCCGCAGAAAGACTCCCAAGACAGAGATATCCCCAGTCGTTCCCGCTTTCCTTCACCTTTTCCCATTTTATATAGCCTGGCTCGTCTATGCGCGCGCCAGCCTCTACCCGCTCGTCTGCGATAAGCTCCGCCGCATTTTCTTTCGATACGTTCGTCGCAAGGACATGCCAGTTTCCATTCTGCTCTATCTCATAATCGTGAAGAAAGCCCACAATGCTAAGCCCGAAGGACGTCACCGCCGTAATCATCGCTGTCGATAAAATAACGCCGATAATGGTGACGATCGTTCGTGTGCGGTTCTGGCGCATTGTTTTTAAGGTGATAACAGAAAAAATATTTTTCATCTGCGGATCACCTCATTTCGCACAATGCTGCCATCTTCCAGCTCCAGCACGCGGTCCGCCTGCAGTGCAATGCTCTCGTCATGGGTAATCACGATCATCGTCTGGCGGTATTTTTCATTTGAATAACGCAGAAGCTGCATGATCTCCCGGCTGTTTGCCGAGTCCAGATTTCCGGTCGGCTCGTCCGCGAGCACAAGCGCAGGCGCGTTCATCAGCGCTCTTCCGATGGATACCCTCTGCTGCTGTCCGCCCGAAAGCTGGTTCGGCAGATGATGCCTGCGATTCTCCAGACCGAGAATGTCCAGCATTTCCTGCAGCCGCTCTTCGTTCACCTGTCTGCCGTCCATCAGCACCGGTAAGGTCATATTCTCCACCACATCCAGCACAGGGATCAGATTGTAAAACTGATAGATCAGCCCCACCTGTCTGCGCCGGAAGATCGCCAGAGCCTCCTCATCCTGTGCATAAACATCCTTTCCGTCCACAAAAACCTTTCCGCCTGTCGGACGGTCCACCCCGCCGATCAGATGGATCAGCGTCGACTTCCCGGAACCGGAGGATCCGATGATCGCTACAAATTCCCCTTTGTCCACGGAAAAGGACACATCCCGCAGCGCCGTCACCGCGTTTTCGCCCTTCCCGTACACCTTCGACAAATGCTCTACCTTCAATATCTCCATGATACCGCTCCTTTCTGCATGTGCGCAGTCCGCGTTTTCCTTCCCGCCCGTACCTCCGCGGACGGGTTTTGCGCCGCGCCCCTTTTTATGCTTACAGTATAAAATCCGCAGGTGACAGTACCATGACTATAAAGTGACAGATTTGTCATATCCCTCAGACTGTGCTCTTATAAAACCGCACGGTAAAGCGGCTCCCGCCCTCCGGCACATTTTCCGCGCGGATCACGCCGTTTTCCCTGCTGACGATCATCTGCGCCAGCGAAAGTCCAATGCCAAAGCTGCCCTCACCGGCATTTTTACCGCGGTAAAAGCGGTCAAACAGATGCGGCAGATCCTCCGGTGCGATGCCCGGACCGCTGTCCGTGACGGCAAGCTGCACATACAGCGGATTTTCCTCCCAGGAGACACAGATTTTCCCATCCTGTGGGGTATATTCCAGGCAATTTTTCATGATATTTCCGACCGCCTCCAGCGTCCATGAGCGGTCGCCTGTAAAAGAAACTGCTGCTTCTCCCGACACCCCGATCTGAATGTTTCGGATTTCTGCCGGAATACGCAGCGGTTCCAGCGCCGCCTCCGCCAGCTCTCTCATACAGATTTCTTCCATATTAAAAGAAATAGCGTCCGCCTCCAGCTTCGACATCTTGAGAAG
>CABRSG010000205.1 GCA_902473545.1 uncultured Lachnospiraceae bacterium
GTATTCTTTTTGCCGTTTCCATTCCATCCATTTTTGGCATTTCGATATCCATCAGAATAATGTCATAATCTGATTCATAGGAAAACAGAAACTGCTCCCCGTTATAGAACACCTTCGTCTCCACGGTGACGCCCTTTTCCTTTACATACGTCCCCAGGTACTCCTTTATGACACTGATATAAGCTTTGTCATCTTCCACTATGGCAATTCTTATCATGTGCTCACTCTCCCGTTTTCCGTTAAAAAAAGAATCCCGCTTTGCGAGATTCCACGCCGCAAAAACCTGTTTAAATTAAAATGTGAGCAGAGCGGTAAGCCGGGTTATGTCGTGAATGGTCATCTATCCAGACCTGGCGTCGCCGCCAGGCTCGAGCGACCTACCTAAAGCTGACGGGCCGCCATATGCTTTGATTCGGTCTTGCTTCGGATGAGGTTTACATGTGCCCCGTCCGTTACCGGACGGGCGGTAGTCTCTTACACTGCCCTTCCACCCTTACCAGACATGCGCATCCCCTGCGGGTGCGCACGCCGGCGGTTCATTTCTGTTGCACTGTCTCTGGAGTCGCCTCCGCCGGACGTTATCCGGCATCCTGCCCTGTGAAGCCCGGACTTTCCTCGTCTGGCACCTTTCGGACAGCCAGCCGCGACCATTTGCTCTACTCACACTTTATTATCATATCTCGGAATCGCTTTGCTGTCAATCGTTACTCACACATCAAAGCATCCGCCGCCAATAAACTCGCGCAGCAGCGAATTCTGCGGGATGCTCTCGCCGGGGATCGCCACAAAGTAATCCAGGAATTTGAGCAGGCGCTTTGCCTCCACGTACTCCGGCGCCGTGCGCTCGATGCCAAATAAAAGCGGCTGCGCATAGGTTTTCAGCACGGCAAGCTCGTAGATAAGCGCGGAGTTAAACATCACGTCCGCCTCCTCCTGGTTCGGGAAGATGTAGTGCTCCTCCCCGCGGCGCACGGAGGGCCACATCGCGATCGTGTTTTTCGCGGAGGTTCCCCGCGTGCGCGCATCGCGGATGATGCGGCGCAGGAGACGTCCGTCCGTTGTCGGAATGCGGTTGTGCTCGTCAATATTAAGCTGCGTGAGCGCACTGATATAGATCTTAAACTTATTCTCGCGCGGCAGGCTGTGAGAAAGCTGATCATTGAGCGCATGGATGCCCTCGATCACCAGCACATCCTTCTCACCGAGCTGCAGGCGATTCCCCGTATATTTGCGTTTGCCGAGACGAAAATCGAACTCCGGCAGCTCTACCTCTTTTCCGGCAAGCAGATCACTCATATTCTGATTAAACAGCTCGATGTCAAGCGCCTCCACGCGCTCAAAATCGTAATTTCCGTTTTCATCGCGCGGCGTCTTCTCACGGTCCACGAAATAATTATCCATCGGGATCGGATGCGGCTTGATGCCGCTGACGGCAAGCTGGATCGCCAGCCGGTGAGAAAACGTTGTTTTTCCCGAAGACGACGGTCCTGCGATCATGATCAGCTTCTTTTTCGGATCCGCCGCGATCTCACTGGCGATCTGCGCGATCTTTTTCTCCTGCAGTGCTTCCTGTATCAGAATGAGATCGCTGATCTTTCCGGTGACTACCTGCTCGTTTAAATCTCCGGCCGTCGTCACCTCCATCAGCTCGCTCCACTCCAGCGACTCCTTCTGGATAGCAAACAGCTTCGGCTCCGGCGCAAATGGAAGTACCGTCTCCGGCTGCTCCACAGTCGGGATCTGCAGAACAAAGCCCTCATCCCAGGGATACAGCTCAAAATATTTCAGATAGCCGCTGCCCGGCACCATATATCCGTAAAAATAATCGCAGAAACCATCCAGACTGTAGGTATTTACCTTGGAAGCCATGCGGTAGTGGAACAGCTTTTCCTTATCCTCCATGCCAAGACGCCCAAACAGCGCGATCGCCTTATCCGTGTCTACCGCTTCCTTGCTGATCACAATGTCGCGCTTCACAAGCTCCTTCATAGCCGCTTTCACTTCATGAAGGAACTTCGCCGTAACGCCCTTCTGACCGCGCAGCGTGATGTAAAGCCCCTCGCTGACCGCAAAATGGATCCATACGCGGTCCGCCTGCTCCTCGCCGCCCACCTGACGGATCGCCTTCAGAAGCAGCAGCACCATGCTCCGGCGATATGCCGAAAAGCCCATCGGATCGGCGACCGTCACAAACGTGATCCGCTCTCCGTTTGCCATACGCTTGTTTAATTCCTTCAGCTTTCCGTCCACCGTCGCAAGCACGATATCATGCGCATACTCCTTCTGGTACTCCTTGGCGGCAGCCAGATAAGAGGTTCCGTCCATGTAGCTTCTTTCTTCTCCATTGATGATTACAGTGATCTGATCATTCATTTTCTTTCCCTCCTATCCTTTCTATATAACGTTAAACGGGCTGCATTCTTTTGCCTTTATGATCTCCAGCCCCTTGCAGTGTTTCTGCAGGTATTTTTCCATCTGTCCGATGAAAATATGCTCCAGTCCGTAATGTCCGGCGTCGATGATCGCCACGCCCTCGTCGATTGCGTCAAGGCCCTCGTGATGACCGATATCTCCGGTGATCAGCACCTGCGCCTTCGCGCGCACGGCAGGCTTTATCATGCTCTTGCCCGAGCCGGGTGAGATCGCCACGCGCTGCACAACCTGCTCCAGATCGCCGAAAATCTTGACATTTTCCAGCTTAAAAATCGTTTTCACCAGCTCCGCACACTCGCGCAGCGTAACCGGGCGCACCAGAGAACCTACTCTGCCGAAGCCCATGTACTGTCCGGTCTGCCCGTCGATCCCGGTGACCTCCAGAATCTCCGGCTTCTGCAGCTTCATCATGCTGCCCGCCAGCTCCGCCATCTCCACCACGTCGTAGGTGGTGTGGGAGGCATAGCAGCAGATGTCGTTCTGAAGCAGCGCCAGAAACTTTTTACCCTTTAAGGTCTCCGATGTCACGCTTTTTATCCCCTCCATTGTGAGCGGATGATGCGTAAGCAGCATATCGGCGCCGCACGCAGCTGCCTGCGCGATTGTCTCATCCGTCGCATCCAGCGCGATCAGCACCTTCTTTATTTCCTTCTGACGTCTTCCCGCCTGGAACCCGGAATTATCCCAGTCCGCCGCCTTGTCGAGCGGGAACTGCTCTTCTATTTTCTGAATAAACTCTTTTGCTGTCATGCTTTCCCTCCTTTGTAGAACTGCATAGTTTCATTCTATGTTCTTATGACGGAATATGTCAAGCATTTCCCGTTTTTTTTATGCAATCCCGGTTTAAGGCAATGCCGACGCCCAGCATTCCCCAGAACAGCGGGGCAACCGCAACAACAGAATCATTCAGAAGCCCCATCAGAAGATATCCCGCGATCCCCGGGCAGACGCCTGCCGCCATCCACCAGGTATGATCTCTGTTTTTCTTTTTTCTGAGTGCGCACACGCTCTCTTTAAAATAAATTGCCCAGAATAGCAGCAAACAGATCAGGGATGCGATTCCGGTCTGCACCGCCGTCTGCAGGTACATGCTGTGGGCTTTTGCCGGCGTCTCCATCAGCATCCGTTTGCTGGTGTTTATGCGCATCATATAATCATTCTGCGGAAATGCCAGCACAAAGGTATCCGGTCCCGTTCCGATAAACAGCCGCTCCTTCAGAAGCGGGATGGTTCTTCCCCAGAGATACCCTCTTCCGCTCATTGCCCGCTCATATCCCGGCAAAACCGTCACTGCATTGGATATCGTATCCGGCTTCCCATAAAGGTTTATATACTCATAAGGTCCGTCCCCTGCCCTGCAGAAACGCCACACGACATCCTTCCACTCCATAATGACGAAGCTGCGGTTCTCCTCCTGATAAACGTCAAATTTTAAATTTGCATATTCTTCGCCCTCAATAAAAAAGCATTGCTCCTCCATATCCCAGTAAACCGGAAGCCGCCTTCCTCCGTCTTCCATTACCTTTAAGGTATCACCCATTTCCGTGTGCTCCGCGCTTAGATCCAGATTTTTCCCTTTATAGCGGATTCTCACCGCATCCTGCATCGGCTCGATCTGTCTCATATTATAATAGATTTTCTTAAAGCTCTGTGCAATCCCTTCGGTCAACTTATGATCCGTCGCCCCGTCATAAAGCGCGATTCCTGCTGCCATCAGGAATACGCAGCCGACGACAAAAAGCCACCCTCTCTTATTCTTCGGGAACACCCACATTACCGCTGCTGTTATCATAACCGCCAGAAAGATGATCCCCGTTTTGGAGCCGCTCATTACAAGGCAGACTGTCAATACGCCGGTCAAAAGAACACAGCCCCATTTTTTCCGGCTCTTCTTCAGCCACGCAAAGCCCACCGCTGCAGACGGCAGCAGCAGGATAAGATATACCGCTGCATAATTGGGATTATACAGCGAAAGATATACCTTCTGGCTTCCGCTTTCCGAAAATCCAAAGGACAGATTTTGCTTCACCGCATCGTCCTGCCACATCATCAGATATGCCTTTCCCGGCTGCGTACTCAAAAGATCCAGTCCGGCAGCCTGAAAAAGTCCCAGGATCCCCTGGAGGACAGCCCCGATGAGTAATGCTGCCAGAAGGATCCTTGCGTCCTCCGTTTTTTCCACTACATGACAGCAGTAGAATGCTGTAATTCCGTATCCGCACAATACCCAGATATTCTCATACTGCTCCAGCATTCCCCTCAGGGAAAGGCTTTTGTCTATAGAGCAGGCTGCGGACAGTATCGCCAGACCTCC